>DATDPY010000459.1:0-4023 GCA_035292565.1 Cyclobacteriaceae bacterium
CAGTTCATAGCTGATTTTTTTGATTTCTACCCGTTTTTATGCCCTTTTGGGCAAAACAACGAAGACCAAAATACGGTAAGTCTGAGTCTTACCAGGTCCTGTCTTTCATGAACTCATCCAGCTCTTTCCTGCTCATGGGAAGGAGGTTTGGATGATCATCGATCCACTTGAGAAAATCATTCTTGATTTCATCAGACCAGGAAGAATCGATTTGTCCGGGCGTGTATTTACCTTCTTTTAGTCGCTGGTGGCCGAATTGGTCACGAAGGCCGATGAATTCGGCATTAATTACTACCTTCTCCAGCAAGTGAGCCGGAATGAAAATCACGCCTTCCTTTTTTGCAAGCACAGCGTCGCCGGGCAATACTACAGCACGGCCAATACTGATCGGAATGTTGATCCCTGTTAGCATGGTTTCCCTGAGGAATGAAGGATCGAATCCCCTTACAAAAGCGTTAAATCCTTCGATTTTCTCGAGGCCTTCGAGGTCTCTGACGCTTGCATTAAAAATGACCCCGGTTTTTGACTTGGCATAAATTGAATTTCCAAGGTTATCCCCGATAAGCGTGCCGTCGATTATTTTGCCAAAACAATCGGCAACGTATACATCGCCCTCCACGAGCATGTCAATGGGCCATGAATTGGCAGCGCCGATCCTTCCTTCACCATGTCCTTTATCGAGGATCTTCTTGTTAACATCAGGTCTCGACGGAATGTATACTGCTGTCAGGGCACGTCCAACAAATGGCTGATCCGGATGGATCATCTGCCAGCCGGCATCAAATTGGTTATTATAACCTTCATTGCGCATGATACCCCATGCTTCTTCAATCGAAATGTTTTTCAGTCTCGCCAGGAGATTATCCGGTACCTTCGGCCGTCCATCAGGAAACCTTTCTCCGGTCCATTCCGAGGTATAGAATAACATAAGATCCCTCGAGGGAGTGATCTGGCTAAAGGCATAGCCTGAATATAAAAAACAGGCCAGGAATAAAGTATTTCTAAGATGTTTCATGTTTATTATCCGTGTTTTCATTAGAATCATTTTTAGATTTATCCGGCGGCCTGCCGCGCCACCACGAAGCAAGCGATGAACCGGTTACATTCATTAACGGCCCGAATACAGCCGGAGCAAGGCCAATCGTGGCTACCTTTCCCATTTGTAAGGCAATTCCTGAAGCAAGGCCTCCATTTTGCATGCCCACTTCAATGGCAATTGTCCGGCACGATCTTTCATCCATTCCCAGAAACCTGCTAAACCAGTAGCCCAGCATGTACCCGAAAGTATTGTGAATGAAGCATGCCGCTATCAGCAACAGTCCGATCTGCATGAGGCTTTCCCTCCCGGTGGCCGTTATTATCGTAATGATAATCCCGATCCCGACCATGGAAATCAATGCCAGCCCGCTATCGATGAGCTCTTTTTTCCCGCCGGTCAGCTTCCGGAATAACCAGCCGCCAACCAGGGGCAGAAGGATAAACCAGAATAAATTGCGGATGAATGATGCCGTTATCTGGCTTCCTTCGACTCCCATTTTGAGGAATATCAGGTTCTTCAAAGCCACGATAATAACATAGGCCAGGATCTGAAAAAGGAATTTTTTTGCCTGCACTTTCCGGTAACCGATGCCGTTAAAGATGAGACCAGCTATAATCGGGAGGATAACCATGTCGATAATATCCACCATCATCTTCCAGAAATCAACAGGCACGAATTGGCCGGCCAGGAATTTCATCAGTGTTGGCGTTAGGAATGGAGACAACAATGTGGCGAAGGCGGTTACCGTTATGGACAACGGGACATTGGCTTTGGCTATATAATTCATCACATTGGATGCCAATCCGCTGGGCGCGCAGCCTATCAGCACTACACCGGCAGCAATTTCGGGAGGGAATCCGAAAGTCTTTGCAATGGTTATGCCAAGGATCGGCATGATGGTAAACTGACATAACAATCCAATGAAGACCGCTTTGGGCATTTTGATCACGTTCACAAAATCTGAAAGGCTAAGCTGGGAACCCATGCCGAACATGATGATTTGCAGCAGGGGAACGATCAACAGCTTAAGCTCAAATCCCCCGATGGAAATAAAATAGCGTGGGTAAAACATCGAAACTGTTACGGCAGCCATAATCCCAACCGTATAGGAGAAGCTTTTTAGATATTTAAATCCCTGGAAGCCTGTGGAAAGCATGATCAATCCCAGGATCAGCGGAGGGCCGACCAGGTCATTATAATTGAGGAGAAATAAAACCGCCGATGCAATAATGGAAATAATGCCTGTAATAAAAATGATCCTGTATATCGAATTCATGCTATGCTTCCGTTAATGATTACAGCATTATTATTTCAGTTTTTCCTTTTAAAAAATCAGTTTTTTTCAAAACTTGACTGTTATCTGCCTTGAATCGTGGTGGTTTTGAATATACCCAGCTCGGTGTGTGGCAGTGGATCAAATATAAATTTTATCAAAATATAATCGTCATTCAATAATGCATAAAATTTTATCTATATGAAAGCTTTTAATTTTAAAAACCAGAACATGGAAACAATAAACAAGAATTCCTCCCGGCGGGAATTCATCCAGAAAGCCGGCTTTGGCGGTCTTGCCCTTGGTTTCATGTTCAACGGCAAAACCGAAAATGAAATAGAATACCTCACCCAAAAAGTGAACAGGAATTCCAGTCCGACGGAGCTGAAAATTACCGATTTGAGAGTAGCCTTTACTTCCAAGGCTCCCCTGATTAAAATCGATACAAACCAGGGTGTTTATGGGCTGGGAGAGGTAAGGGATGCAGGCAGTCCCCAGTACGCATTATTCCTGAAAAGCAGGCTTCTGGGCAAGAATCCATGCAATATAGAACAGATATTCAAGATGATCAGCCAGTTTGGCGGGCACGGCCGGCTGGGAGGAGGGGTATCCGGCGTTGAGATGGCCTTATGGGACCTTGCCGGCAAGGCCTATAATGTGCCTGTGTACCAGATGCTGGGAGGCAAATACAGGGACAAGATCCGTCTTTATGCCGACACTCCATCATCAAATGATCCGGAAATTTATGCGAAGAGAATGAAATCAAGGATGGAAAAGGGATTCACATTCCTTAAAATGGATTTCGGCATTGGTCTGATCAAGGATATTCCCGGCGCCCTGATCGGTGCCGGCGTCTGGGACCTCAGCAAAGCATGGACGGAAGAATTGGGGAGCTACGGGACGACCAAACATCCCTTTACGCGAATACAAATCACCGATCTGGGTCTGGAAAAATTGGTGGAATATGTCCATCGAGTCAGGGAAATCGTGGGCTACGAGATCCCTTTGAGCGCAGACCATTTCGGCCATTTTGATGTGAATACCGCCATTCAGCTTGGCCGGGCTTTGGATAAATACCGCCTGGCATGGCTCGAAGATCTGGTACCCTGGGTTTATACGGAACAGTGGAAGGAGATCACCATGGCAATAAATACTCCGACCCTTACCGGCGAAGATATTTACCTCAGGGAGGGATTCCGCAAACTGATCGAAAATAAAGCAGTCGATATGGTCCATCCCGACCTGGCATCAGCAGGCGGGATCCTCGAGACCAAGAGGATCGGTGATTTTGCCGAAGAGCACGGAATTGCCATGGCCATGCATTTTGCCGGTTCCCCGATTTCCATGATGGCCAATGTGCATTGTGCCGCTGCGACCGAGAATTTCGTCGCCCTTGAACACCACGATGTTGACACTCCCTGGTGGGAAGACATGGTAACGGGCATTGAAAAACCAATCCTGAACAATGGATATGTGAAAGTACCTGAGACCCCGGGCCTTGGGGTTGACCTGAATGAAAAAGTGATCAGGGAACATCTCAGGGAAGGTGAGAAATACTTCGATCCGACGCCGGAATGGGATAAGGATCAATCCTGGGACAGGACCTGGAGCTGAAGGTTTCCCCGTGATTTTTGGGAAAGTTTTAATCCGGTTTTATGGGTGTAAAGAGGACTTTTGTCATGGGCGATCTTCATGGCGCATATAAGGCAAT
>DATDPY010000460.1:0-3684 GCA_035292565.1 Cyclobacteriaceae bacterium
GAAATTCCCATGGAGTATAAAATCATGCCGGCCGGGGAACTGATGCCGGAGGTATTCCACCGATTCTCCGTCGATATCCAGGGCATAGACGGTTAAACCCTTATGTTGAAACAGGAATTCCGTAAGAATGCCTTTCCCCGAACCGATCTCCAGAATATGGGAGTACTGGTTATGAAAGGTCAGTGAATTGACGATCTTTTCGGCAATGCGCTTATCTTTCAGGAAATGCTGACCCAGATATTTTTTTGGCCTTACCATATTCCTGACCGGGTTTCTCCTGTCATTTGTTTGCGGATCGGATCAATAAATAAATTCCAGACCCGATCCATTCCCCGGTAAATTTTGATTATGGAATAAAAGGTAATTACATTTGGCATTCATCGGATGATTTTCATCTCTTTTTATGGATCATGGACAAAAATGGAAAGAAAACCGCGGATAGAAAACCGGTAATCGGCATAACTTTAGGCGATCTGAACGGAGTGGGCCCCGAAGTAGTGATTAAGTCGCTGCAGGATCCCAGGCTGCTCAACTTTCTGACCCCGGTTATCTACGGTGCAACCCGGGTCCTGAACTTTTATAAAAAACATTTCGAGCTGAACGAATTCAATTACAGCCAGGTAAAGGACGACGTCTTCATTATGAAAAAGGTAAATGTGGTGAATTGCTGGGAGGAACACGTCGAGATTACGCCGGGCCAGTTATCTCCCCAGACAGGCATTTATGCATTCAAATCACTGGAAAAGGCAACCCAGGATGCGTTAAGCGGGAAGATTGATGCAATCGTAACTGCGCCGATCAATAAAAAGAACATGCAGAGCAATAATTTCAATTTTCCGGGCCAGACCGAATACCTGGCGGGGAAATCCGGGGAGAATGACTGCATCATGATGATGGTCTCCGAAAACCTTCGCATTGGACTTCTGACCACTCATATGGCGCTACGGGACGTTCCTGCTCAGATAACGCCGGAAAAACTGTCTTCCAAAATCAGGATACTGATTAACTCGCTTAAGAAAGATTTCTCTTGCGGAAAGCCAAAGGTTGCGGTACTGGCCCTGAATCCTCATGCAGGCGACGACGGGCTTTTCGGGAATGAAGAAAAAGAAATCCTTAAGCCTGTACTCGAAGAATTCCGCAACCAGGGTCACCTGGTTTACGGGCCTTATCCTGCAGATGGTTTTTTCGGATCAGGACAGTATAAAACAGTCGATGGAACCCTGGCCATGTATCACGACCAGGGGCTGACCCCTTTTAAGACGTTATCATTTGAAACCGGTGTCAATTTTACCGGAGGGCTTAAAATCATCCGGACCTCACCGGACCATGGGACAGCATATAATATTGCCGGGAAGAATGCGGCGAATGAAAGCTCCATGAGAGCGGCAATATTCATGGCCAAGGAGATATTCTATAACCGAAACCCGCAATTCGCCGAAAATATGACCTGAGGATCATATTATCCCCGAATTATTCCTTTTGTTTAAAGTCTTAATTATCTTTGCAAGCCAATTTTTGCCGGATGATTAATCGTCTTTCAGAATTTGGGATCAATATTCAAAGCCTCGATGACAGGGAATATTTCTTCGAATACAGGATCGATGAGGGGTTTTTTACGAATTTTGAAAACTCTGCAGTTAACAAAGGCCGGCTGAATTGCCGAGCCACTGTAAATAAGACAAGTTCTTTTATTCGTGTTACATTTCATATTGCAGGAAGCATTGAATTGATCTGTGACAGGAGTCTCGACCCGTTCCAGTTTCCGGTAGATCTTACAGGCCAAACGGTATACAAGTTCGGGGATCAGGATCATGAGATGGATGATGAAGTGATCATGATACCAAGGACAAAAAGGGAGATCAATCTTTCGCAGAATATATACGAGCTGATCGCAATGGCCATACCCATGAAAAAGCTTCATCCAAGGTATGACCAGGAAATATCAGGAGAAGATGAAATAATATATACCACCGGAGGGACAACGGGTAAGGACAAGTCTCCCGTCATGGATCCCAGGTGGGAAGCGTTAAAAAAATTGAAGGGAAATAAGTAACAGTAAAATTTATAGCCATGCCACATCCTAAACGAAGACATTCGGCATCAAGACGTGATAAGAGAAGGAACAGCAAGAAATTGAGCGAGAAAACAATTTCCATCTGTCCGACGACCGACGAACCTCATGTATATCATCAGGCTCACTGGTCGGAAGGGAAGCTCTATTATAAGGGGAAAGTCGTTCTTGAAAAAGAAGAAAAATAAATTGCAGGATTCGCATTTTATTGATGCTAACTATAATTGAAATAATACTTAGTTAGCATTTTTATTTTTAAATCGCTTTAAGCAGAGATCAATTCCGGAAATTTTCAAGAGTAACGATTCAAGGCTTCCAACCGGTTCAACCGGGCGAATGGAAGTTGCGACATGCACCGGAAAAAAAGGACGCACCAGGATTTGATAAATGAGCCCATGGGCAAATTTCAGTATACGATTTAATATTTTATATTTGGAGACTTAAACTTGAGTCGGAATGGCTACAACAGCAGATTTCAGAAATGGTTTGTGCATCGAGTTTAATAATGATATTTATTCCATTGTTGAATTCCAGCATGTAAAGCCCGGAAAAGGGGGGGCATTTGTAAGGACAAAATTGAAAAGCCTTAAAACCGGAAAGGTGATCGATAATACTTTTAATTCCGGGGTGAAAGTTACTACGGCCCGGATTGAGCGCAGGCCCCATCAGTATCTTTACAAGGATGACCTGGGATTTCACTTCATGGATACCGCTACTTTTGAACAGATCAATCTGCCGGAAAATATGGTAACCGGCTCCGACTTGTTGAAGGAAGGCCAGCAAGTTGATATCCTGTTCCATGCAGAAACAGAATCCATAATCAGTTGTGAACTGCCGTCATTCGTTGAACTGAAGATCACGTACACGGAACCGGGCCTTAAAGGCGATACGGCTACCAATGCATCAAAGCGAGCAACTCTTGAAACCGGCGCCGTGATCCAGGTCCCTTTGTTTATCCAGGTCGACGAACTGATCAGGGTCGATACCCGTACCCATAGTTATTATGAAAGAGTAAAACAATGAAAACAAAAGAAATCCTTGAGCTTATCGATTTTATTGCCAAAGCCGATATTAATGAGGTCAATATTGAAACGCCTGAATTCAAGGTTTTCGTGAAAAAAAAACCTGACGTGCACATGGGACCTCCGGAAATTATTCAGGCCGCTCCGGTTATATCCCATTTGACAAGCCATACAACCGATACTCCTGCCCAGGATGCGTTGAAAAAGGAGCCGGGCCAGGACCAGAAAACAAGCGCCGGCAAGAACATGAAAGAGATCCGGTCTCCCATGATCGGAACATTTTACCTTGCCCCGAATCCCGAGTCCCCTCCCTTTGTGAAAATCGGGGATAAAATAGACCAGGGCCAGACAGTTTGTATAATCGAGGCCATGAAATTATTCAACGAAATCGAATCTGAAATATCGGGAACGATCGTTGAAATCCTGGTAGAAAATGCGTCGCCTGTGGAATATGACCAGCCCTTATTCCTGGTAAACCCGGCCTGAACATTCTTTTTTTATTTTATAAAACCTATTCGCGGTGTTTAAAAAGATTTTGATAGCCAACCGAGGTGAGATCGCTCTCCGGATCATCAGATCATGCCGTGAAAT
>DATDPY010000461.1:0-5958 GCA_035292565.1 Cyclobacteriaceae bacterium
GGATTAATATCAATATAATTAAAAAACTAATCGGTATTATGCTCCAAAGTGAACCGATGAGTAATGGAAATCCGGCTGACTGAATTATCATGCCTGAATAAGCCGGATGCCTTATTATTTTATAAAGTCCAGTTTCGCAAACAGTATGTTCCCTGTCGTTTTGAATCCGGAACGTACTTGAAAAAAATTTATTTTGTTTTTGTGCGATTAAAAAAACGGATTGCCCGGAAATTGTCAGGATAATTCCAAGCGAATAGATAATCCAATGAAAATCGGGGGACCAGTGAAAGCGACCGGAATCAAGTCCGGCTGTTACATACATGGTAATGGTAACGAGGAAGGATAATCCCAATATTATTTTATCCCATTTTTTAGTTCCTTCTCCCGGTTTCGAACGTTCTTTTAATAGTTCAGGATCTGCCCTGAGAACGGTATAATTTAATGCAAACATGATAAGGCCGATGATCAGGTAAATCAATCCTTGCCAATAATCCAGGCGACCGGCGCTAACAAACAGGATAGAAAAAAATAGTAATGCGCCCGTAAGATGTTTAAAAAAATAACTTGTTTTCACGATTAAAAAATTTTTTCTGAAGATATTAAATATATTTTATCAACTCGATTGTCTGATAATAAAATTACCCTATATCCCACGGAAAAAGTAATCAGGTCATCAGAGTCCCTGCCTCGCACATATCCACCATACTCCCCATCAGAGTCTCCCGATAGGGGACTCTGATGATAATGACGAGAATATTAATGACGAAAATACATGTAGAATCAGGTCATCAGAGTCCCTGCCTCGCACATATCTACCCGGAGGAGACTCTGATGGGCAAAAATCGCAGTTCGAACATGGAACATCGAAAATCGAACATAACGAAACTTTTGTCATAACGAGATCTTATTTTCGATACGCGATGTTCGCCCTGAAGCATATTAAATTGCTTCAGGGGCGATTTTCGATTTGTTTTGCCATCGCGATCTTAAACAATTCATTCACTGTGCGCCAGTTCCGCGAGGTTGCAACGGTCTTTAATTTCTTCTCGAAAAATGTGTTGTTCAGTTTCGACTTGCCGTACCCATCGGGACAATGAACATAGATTTCTTTACCTGCCATGTAAAACTCATCAGGAGGATATTTGATCTCATGAATGGCCCCGATAAGGTCCTTGCCGGGCTTTTCCGAAAGGAAGGTCACGTGCATTCTGCCGGGATCTTTTTGTTTGTCACTCAAAAACGGATTGCCGGAGATGATCTTTTTAAATTCCCCCGGGCTTCGGACGATCACCTTCACCTCGTATCCGAGCTCTTTCTTAAGTCTGGCTTCGATTTTCCCGACCAGGGAACCGGCATCCTTTTCAGGATCCCGGAACACCATATTTCCACTCTGGATATAATTCTTCACATCCCGGAACTTCATGGATTCGAAAATCTTCCTGAGGTCATCCATCCTGATGATCTTGTACCCGGTGATATTGATGCCGCGAAGCAGGGCTATGTACGTATTCATGATTTAATATTATTATATCGGGTAGAGGCTCACACCTGGCTGCCATTGCACGGGCATGAGATTGACGGGGAGGGGAAGCAGTTTGCAAACGGCTGTTGGCAATGATCCTGCTCTTAAAGAAGCAGGATTTAACCAGTAACCACATCCCATATCGCACTTGTTTTCAAAATAAATAATCAGCCCAGAACGCCCTTCATCTTCACTGCCATGGCCGACGCAAAATCAGAAAACATTTTAACTTCCTCTTGTTCCCTGAGCGCAGCCTGGCAGGAAACCATCATGGCATCGGGAGCAAATAAAACGCCGAACAGGTCGACCTGGGCTTCCTGCCTGAATCCGGTCTTCTGGCGTTTCCAGGCAGAGATGGCATTCAGCGTTGCATCATCGAGGAATTTTTCAGCAAGACCTTCATGATTGGTAAGCATGAAAAAATCTTTCGCCCCCTCTTTGCTGATAACCTTGCCGCCATTTTCGACTCCCACGAGGGCCGTGTATTCATTGCCGAAATATCCCCCTACGTAAAGATCGAGCATCTTATCGATAGCAAATTGAAGGAATTTGTTCAAAACTCCTGTGGTTTTCTGGAAATTTCCGAGGCCGGTTTCCTTCGGGCTTGACATGATCATCAGGAATTTCCCTTCAGGCCACCTGATGTCGGCCGATTTCCACACCGATTTTCTTTTCCACGCCTGGCTGGATTTCGAACCAAATGCCATCGAAAGGATGATTGAATCCATTTTCCAGGAGATCCCGCCGGTTACCCCGCTGAATTGCATATTCCCCTCCCCGTACAGATCGCCGTCTTTCACCGGCGGTAAAATGGCGGCCGCTTTTGCAAAGCTCCTGTGCTTTGAGAAGGATTTAAAAAAGGACCTGAAAAAAAGCCAAAATATGACGATGATGAAAATCGGGACTACCAGATCTGTTATACCCATATGTAAAAAAATTATTGATTCAGTACCTCCGGATTTATGATATGCGGCACCCGGCCATTTATATAGAATTTGATAATGTTCTCCGCTGCCAGCCGCGACATCTCATTCCTGGCTTCTTCCGTGGCGGATCCGATATGGGGCAATATACATACATTTTCCATCGACAGCAACGGGTTGGCGGGATCCATCGGTTCGGGATTGGTGACATCGAGCCCCGCTCCCCAGATCACTCCACGGGTAAGGGCATCCGCCAGGTCTTCTTCATTATGTACCGGTCCCCTTGAAGTATTGATGAAGATCGCGCTTCGCTTCATTTTTGCGAAAGCCGTCTTATCGAAGATCCCGCGGGTTTCATCGCTGAGCGTGCAATGGACCGACAGCACATCGCTTGACGACAGGAGTTCGTCGAAACCAACTTTCCTCGCCCCGAGCTTCTCTTCCACTTCAAGGTTCGGGTTACGATTGCAATAGATAATATCCATTCCATAAGCTCCGCGGCAACGGGCAGCCGTTTTGTATCCGATCCGTCCCAGGCCGAAAATCCCAAGGGTCTTGTTGGTCAGCTCTTTCCCGAGGTTGGCCTTTGGCCGGAAATAATTCCAGCCGCCGCCCAGAATGGTTTTGTGCATGTAGAACATCTTCCTTGATACGGCCAGCATCAGCCCGAACGCGACATCCGCCGTTGCGTTGCTCAGGACATCTGGCGTATTTCCCAGGGGAATCCCCAATCGGGTAGCTTCTTCTACGTCCATATTGTCGAAACCGGCCGAATACTGAGAAATGATCTTCAGGTGACCGCATTCATTCAGGAAATGCTTGTCGATCCGGTCGGCCGAAGTACACAGCAATGCTTCGCTCTGTTTGGCATTGTTGATCAGTTCCCGCTGGGTGATGGGAATGTCCTCTTTCCAAATGGAAATATCAAAGCCGGCTTTTACCAGCAGATTAATACCGGTATCGGGAATATCTCTCGAAATAAAAAGTTTTGCGCCATGAATATTTGTGGGCATGATGTCTCTTCAGGCTTAATTGAAATGCCAATATTAGGGGATTTTATTTTAAATTCTGCATACGATCTGAAAAGAACATTTCGTTTCACACTGCATGCTCGCATTGACCGTCATAGCTTTAAAGACTGTGTTATAATAGTCAGGGAAATATAAATTGCCAGACCCTTTGGCTAAGCCATCACCTTCGTGATAGAGCTTGGAACTTTTGTTAAGAATATTTTTAAGAGCCTTGGCCCTTATCAATCGTGAACATGAATTACTATTTTAACCTAGCCCTAAAGGCCTGGCAATTGATACGGCGTTTTAATAAGAATTATTTTACATTTTCATTATAACACAGTCTGTTTAGCGAAGGCTGGTTGCCTCGAACTGTTTTTAGAGCGCGAGTTTGAGCATACAGCAAGAGGGGAACGAGATGCTGGGGCGAAACGGGATTTCGTTTCACACTGTATGCTCGCACCTCAAACTGACCTAGCCTCTTCAAGGAATTTCTGCAATAAAATCGTAATTAACTCCGTCCAGCCGGCGTTGAAGCTGCTTCTTGCGAAGTCGGGATGGTCAGGGAAAGTATGCAAGCCTTTGTGGGTCAGCCTGAGCGTGGTTTTGTTTCCTTCCGCAAATAATTCGAAAGTCACCTGCGACGTCCCTTCATAGCCTTCGTATGCCCAGCTATAGGTTAACCTTTTCAGGGGGACCACCTCGGTGATCCTGCAATGATGGGTATACTGCTCGCCCTTGCTGCCCTGGCCCTTGAATTCAAATTCAAAACCGACCACCGGTTTGAATTCCGAAAGATCGAAGTACCACTGCTTCATCTGGTCTTTGTCGGTGATTGCCTTCCAGACCTTCTCGACCGAAGCGTTGTATGTCTTTTCAACCCTGACCGGGCGGAATTTTTCCAGGACGGGGTATTCTTTCAAAACAGATTGTTCATAGGCCTCATGGATTGCCTGGAACTCAGGATCATATTCCTCTGTACCAAAGGGGTAGATTACTCTCGTTCCTTTAAGAACACCCTCAAGGCGGTCAAGCAGGATATGGAATCCTGCCGGAGCGCTAACAGCATATTCGTCGGCCAGCCGGCTGTAAGTGAGCACAAGTCTGCATTTGTTTTTCCCTTCGTTGAACAGTTCCCACACGCCCAGTTCTGTTTCCCAGGTGAAAACAAACTTATTTGGACGATCGACACTGACAACCTTTCCATGGCTGACGGTCTTGTTTTCGTCGCGGAAATGGAAAGTAATCGTGGCGCCGGGTTTCAGCTCCATTTCGATATCGGTGAACCAGAATTTAAGCTTTTCCGGATTGGTGATGGCGTCCCAGACCTCTTCGATGGCATGGGGGAGGATGCGTTCGAAATGGACGGTGTAGCCGTCGGGTTGTTTGGTTATTTTACCGGTAATCATATACGATAATTTTAATGTTTTATTCGTTTGGACTTTCCGGAAGGACCAGTTTTTCCATCCAGGAATTTTTCCAGTGCATTAAGTTTGTCTGTCCAGAATGTGCGGTATTTCTCCACCCATTTAGCCACATCATTCAGCTGATCGAGCCGGGCTTCGCAATAACGTTCCCTGCCTTCCTGCCGGACGATAACCAGCCCGCATTCGGCCAGGATCTTCAGTTGTTTTGAGATGGCCGGGCGACTGATGCTGAAATTTTCAGCAACAGCGTTTACATTGAGTTTCCTGCCGGCGATCAGGCCGATGATCTGCCGCCTCGTGGGATCGGCGATGGCATGAAAAACGTCTCTTCTGGCGGAAATGTTCATATATAGGTAACTAACCGGTTACAAATATATATGTAACTATTCAGTTACGCAAATAATTTCAGAAAATTTAATTCTTCAGCACCTCGAAATCAATTTCCATGAATTCCGCCACATAAGGTTCCCAGAATTCCTTCACGAACTTATTATGCGAGATATGATTGCTATACTGGTCGTACAAAACCTGGTTCACGAATTCCATGGAAAACCCGTGGTCGAATCCATTCTTCTTGCTGACCTCCCTGAGTCGCTGAAAGTTCCGCACTCCCGGAATTTGGCCAAGAACCTCCGAAGCCCTGAAGAACTCCTGTTCCTCCGTTGAGCCAGACGTGGTTTTTAATTTAAAGAAAACCGTGTGATGTATTACCGCGGGGAGTTTGGCAACAGCGGATTTTTCCATGCCGGATCCGGATTTATTTCCGGTATTTTCGGTTCCTGTTGACATCAACAGAATGAATGCAAACAGGAGTAAAGAATAAAATTTGAAATATTTCATGGATATCGGATTTTGTTTTAAATATAAATAGTAATTGGTGAGATATTAAAATGTATTTGTATTCTGGATCTAAAAATATTGCTGTGCAATTCCGGGGAAAGTTACAAAATTCCGACGGCGAATCCCGTAAATTAAAAGAGATATAAGATCCGATAGGAAAAAAGATTTTATTCCGGCAATAATTTTCGCCGGTAAATTTTTACCCTGCCAGAGGGTTAGTTCTTCACCCCCGGTAA
>DATDPY010000462.1:0-4058 GCA_035292565.1 Cyclobacteriaceae bacterium
TGATCAGCGGAACGGGGGAACAGCAGAAGGGTAAGGGGGTTTATACCCATAAAAAATCCGGTGCGGAAGACGTATCCCTGCATCACCGAAACCTGCTCGGTGCGATCAGGACAGGAGAAGCCCTGAAATGTGACCATATGCTGGGATATTATGGAGTGGTTGCATGCATGATGGGTGTTCAATCATTCCGTGAAAGGAAATACCTGAAATGGGATCCGGCAGCCGGGAAGGTTGCAGAGAGCTAAAATTTTAAATACAAGTTGAAACGATTGCTGTTTTATTTGATCCTGCTCCTGGCTGCAGATTGTTCCTTTAAAAATAAAAATGAATCCCGCATCAGGCCCTACAACCAAAATCCAAGATACTGGCAATACAAGGGCGATCCGGTGCTGTTGCTGGGCGCATCGGACGATGATAATCTTTTTCAATTCCGGGACCTTGAAAAACAACTCGATCTGCTGAAGAGCGCAGGAGGGAATTATATCAGGAATACCATGAGTTCGAGGGATACCGGGAACGTTTGGCCGTTCTACCAGGATCCGGACGGAAGATACGATCTTGAAAAATGGGATGAAGAATACTGGAGCAGATTCAATGAACTTCTTAAGCTGGCAGACGAAAGGGATATTATCATCCAGATTGAGATCTGGGACAGGTTTGATTTTTCAAGGGATCCCTGGAAGGTCAACCCATTCAATCCGGCTAATAATGTAAACTATTCCAGTGATATTTCGCACCTTGAATTTGAATATCCGGAGCACCCTTCGGCCGACGTCCAGCCATTCTTTCATACCATTCCCGGTATGCCCCTATATAAACCCGGTTCGGAAATCATAAAAAAATTCCAGGAAAAATTCGTCGACAAAATATTGTCCTTTACCCTTGAACATGGCAATATTCTTTATTGCATGGATAACGAGACAAACACGCCTCCCGCCTGGGGGAAGTACTGGATGAAATATATCCGGGAGAAAGCCGGCAAGCATGAGGTATATGCCACCGATATGTTCGATGAATTCTACAAACCGCAATCCTGCCCGACGTGTCTGGCCGCAATCAGTAATCCGGATGAATATCATTTCCTCGATGTTTCCCAGATCAACAGCCGGAATTTCGGCCAGTCGCATTGGGATACTTTATGGTGGATCCTGAATAAAAGGGAAGAGTACGAACTGCGGCCGGTGAATTGCACGAAAGTTTACGGAGGAGGGCTGTCCGGATTTGGATCCGGGTCGAATACGGACGGCGTTGAAAGATTCTACAGGAATGTAATGGGAGGAATTGCAGCCGTAAGACACCACCGTCCGCCTACGGGAAACGGATTGAATGAAAAAGCAATAGCCACCATAAAAACAATCCGGAAGGTTGAATCCTTAAGCAGGTTTTGGGAGATAGAGCCCAGGATGGAATTGCCGGCCGGGCGGGAAGAAAACGAGGCATATATTTCAGGTAACGAACGGAATTATGTCATCTATTTTCCAAAAGGAGGCAGCATAAGTATTCCGACGATTGAAATAAATGGATGTTCATTGAAATGGATCGATGCAGGAAGCAGCAATTGGGCCGATGAAATGAAACTGGAAGCTGCCGGTACTTTCGTAATTACAACGCCCGATACTGTCGGCAGCTGGTTTGCGGTGATCACTAAAAGATAACTTCAGGTTTATAACAACATGTTTCATCCTTTGAGATCCATTCCCGGACACTCCAAAAAGCGGTCCAGGACCGTCAGCCTGAGACAACGCCCGGGCGCAAGGTGGACACGTTTCATCTTCATAGGAATCCTCGCAATGTCCGTCTCCTGTTCCCGTCGCGCCTCTCAACCCAACATTCTCATCATCCTTGCCGATGATCTCGGATACGGCGATGTGCAATGCTATAATCCTGAGTCGGGAAAGATCCCTACGCCTAATATCGATCGGCTTGCCCGGGAAGGTATGAGGTTTACGGATGCGCATTCTTCTTCTGCGGTCTGTTCACCCTCGCGCTATACCTTGCTCACGGGCCGGTACCATTGGAGATCGAGATTGCAGAAAGGAATCGTCTACCTGTGGGAAAAACCGCTGATCACGCCCGATCGCCTGACCATTGCGGATTTGGCGCGAAACCAGGGTTATCACACGGCCGCAATCGGGAAGTGGCACCTGGGCTGGAACTGGCCCATTGACTCTGCGGAGTTTTCGCATTTTACGGAATTCGGTGAATTCGAGGGTAGGACGAGCGAAGGAGTTGTGAAAAAAACCATGGCTTCCGATGCCGATCGGGCCGCCTGGAGAAATACTTTTTCGAAATCCATTCCCGGCGGGCCGACTTCCGCTGGTTTTGATTATTATTTCGGGACTGACGTTCCTAACTGGCCGCCGTTCTGTTATATTGAAAATGACAAAACTGTCGGAATTCCCCAGGAAGTTCTGGATACGGGCCAGATCACAGTCAACCAGGCCAGTTTTCAGGGACCAGCCATAAATGACTGGAAACTGGAAAACATCCTTCCGGAGCTGGGAGCCCGTGCCGTCAAATACATTGAAGATCGTTCGAACAGCGGCAAACCATTCCTGCTGTATCTTTCGCTCACTTCTCCACATACGCCCATTGCGGTCTCGGCAAACTGGAGGGATAAAAGCGGCCTCCATAATGATTATGCCGACTTCGTTATGCAAACTGATTTTGTCATTGGCCAGGTTTTAGAAGCGTTAAGACGGAGCGGGGAGGAAGGAAACACCCTGGTGATTTTTACCAGCGATAACGGCTTTGCTCCCTATGCCGGACGAGAAAAGCTTGAAGCCCAGGGACATTTTCCCAGCGGGCCATTCCGCGGTTATAAGGGCGATGTATGGGAGGGAGGGCATCGAATACCGTTTATCATCAGGATGCCGGGAAAGGTGATTCCGGGAACTACCTGTGATCAATTGGTTCATCAAGCAGATGTGATGGCCACCCTTGCGGAAATATTCGGAGTTGACCTTCCCGACAATGCAGGCGAGGACAGCTACAGCCTTATCTCGTTAATGAAGGGAGGGACAAGACCGGTTAGAGATAACGCTATTAGTTGTCAGCATGACGGCCTGCAAAGCATCAGGAAGGGATCATGGAAACTTGTGTGTTCAAATCCTCCTCAGCTTTATAACCTGGACGATGACCCTGCAGAGACCAGGGATGTTGCGACCGGTAATCCTGCAATGGTGTCTGAACTTTTAACTCTCCGGGCTAAACTGATATCGGATGGACGAAGTACGCCCGGGACGAAGCAGGAAAATGATGTGGAAGTAATTTTGTCGGCGGGAAATTAAGAGTTATAAAATGTTACACAGAGTTGCACGGAGTTTTTCACGGAGTTACACAGAGGTTTCCATGAAACTCCGATGACTTTTATTCGTGATCTGTTTCTTCCAGCCATATAGCTTTACCATGTACGCCCGACCGGAGGGATTCGGAAAACACAACCATATTTTTGAAGCAGGCATGCCACGCTTTCCCCTGGATTGATCTGAATGAAATACGATTCCATTTCATCGGTTGTTGGTGTCTGTCCGGTGAATAGGAATATTTGCTGAAATCCATGAAATAAGCCCTCAGCAGGGCAAAGGGCCCGTCAACATTTAATCTATAATAAACCAGCAGGGGCCGGTTCTCAATGAAATATGAATTCGTGGTGAGCAGCCGGGAAGCGCTGTCCATCCTGCAGATATCAAAACCCGATTTCCGAATCAGCCCCGCATACTTATTCAATAATTCAAGATCGTTCAGACTGTCGTTTTCAATGATCACGGCGTTGACATTCCTTTTAAATTGTGAGATACCGGGTGAAACTGAAACAACCAATAAAAAAATAACACAATTCAGGCCGGCAAAGACTGACATTCCGAAAGAATGAAATTATCTCCTCATGAGACAAGCCCCATTCTGGGGGATTTTTCATTCCCCATCAGTTTGTATGTTAGAAAAAAAAGCATAAGCATAAGAAGTTGTAAATTGAATGGATCAATTAATATTTAAAACAATCTTCCTACACTTATGCAAACGAAAGTTAAAAAATTAGATTTCACCGGACAAACTAT
>DATDPY010000463.1:0-4097 GCA_035292565.1 Cyclobacteriaceae bacterium
ATTGCCTGCCCTGCCACAAGCAATCAAAACGACAAACACCTAAAAAACAATATATGAGTAAAATCATCGCCGCAATCAATATGACACTCGACGGGTTTTGCGACCATACCGCCATCATACCCGATGAAGAGATCCATCAGCATTACGCCGACTTGCTGCGTAACGCAAACTCCGTTTTGTATGGCAGAACAACCTATCAGCTTATGGAATTCTGGCGGACATTGGTAACCAATCCCAGCGGCGACAAAACAATGGACGAATTCGCCGTGGTCATGGACAATACCCCGAAAATCGTTTTTTCCCGCACGCTTAAAAATGTGGATTGGAAAAGTGCGAAGCTGGCCATCCAGGACCTTGAAGAAGAAGTTTTGGAACTCAAAAAACAACCGGGTAAAGACAATTTCGTCGGCAGTCCGGGTTTGATCGTGGCTTTGACAAATCTTGGTCTCATCGACGAATACCAGCTTTGTGTTCACCCTGTTATCGTAGGAAACGGTTTACCGTTATTTAAAAATATCAACGACAGGTCGGTCCTTAAGCTTGTCAGGACAAAAACATTTAGAGGAGGCGCGGTCATTCTTTACTATGAATCAGCAAAAAGAGGATAAAAACTTTGACAAAAATTAAATTACCGTTGATGCACAACGTCGGCATCGTGGTGGAATCTCTCGATGAGGCCATCTCCTTTTTCACCGACCTTGGCCTGAAGCTCGAAGGGCGAACCATGGTTGAGGGAGAATGGGCAGGGCGCGTCACCGGACTGGGTTCACAGCTCGTTGAGATCGCCATGATGGTCACCCCGGATGGCCACAGCCGCCTCGAGATTTCACGGTTTCTTACCCCTCCTGTTATCGCCGATCACCGGAAGTCCCCGGTGAACGCTCTAGGCTACCTGCGTGTTATGTTCACCGTGGATAATCTCGACGAAACACTCGAAAAGCTCCGGAAGCATGGGGCTCAGCTTGTCGGGGAAGTGGTTAATTATGAGGACGTGTACCGGCTTTGCTACATCCGGGGTCCTGAAGGACTTCTCATCGGTCTGGCAGAACAACTCGGTAATAAAATAACAACGGATATTTTGGAAAAATCCTCACGAAAGAAGTAACTCTTACCGAAATTGTTTCAATAAGTGGTTGAAAGATCTGATCCATATCCCCTCTTTCCAGGTCTCACCCTCGGAGTAAGATTTGGATTATCAAAATTGAGAATGTGATTCTTTTACGATGATAAAATAAATTTTAGGATCCGGGAATTAGATTTTTTCCGGCCGGATAATGTTTAACAGAGTGCTCAGGTATTTATCCGGATAAGGCAAAGTATTATTACCTCACTTTTCCTATTTTAGGTGGACAATTATCACCAAAAGTAATACGGTACCGATTGCCCCGGTCTTAAGTCATGGGCAATCGGCCGTGTCAATCAAATCCAAATTTCAGTAAATTAGGAGGATGGAACCGCAATTCTTTTCAACCATAACCTGTCCAATCTGTGGATTCCGGAAAACCGAGAAGATGCCGGCCGATGCCTGCGTCTATTTTTACGAATGTGAAAATTGCAAAACTTTGCTGAAACCCTTAAAAGGAGACTGCTGCGTTTTCTGCAGTTACGGAACGGTAAAGTGTCCTTCCAGGCAGGAGGACATTGATGGTAATGTTTAATATGGATCATCTCAACAAAACTAACTTCCATAATGGTTTACGGTTTTTGTATTATCATCATGTTAAGATGACGTTTCATTCAGGAAGTTTTTTCCTTATCCTGAGGTTATGGCTTCCTTCCTGCGCGTGGCAATCGATTCAGGTATCGCCGCAGGCGTAGAGTGAAATAATGCGGGAATGCGAACACGGAAAATAAGATCATATACATTCCCATGGCCACGTTAATGGATATAAAACAAATAATAAATGAAATAAGCGTATAAAGCACTCCTAAATGAAAAATCATCCTGATGCTCCGATAGTAAGCTTCGTCCTCATTTTCATCCAACAAATGAAATTTATGTGAATACGTCCAGATAAGATCCGCAATGCACGCAATTAAAAAATATGTGAGGCCAAACAGGATCAATCCAATGCTGTTTTCCTTCAAAAGGAATTCCGAAAAAAGTGAAGTCGGGAACGGAGTGAATGTTACGATTAATAACAGAATTCCATTGATCCATATGAATCTTGCATCATACCGCATGAGGTAACGGAAAAGGTGGTGATGGTTTATCCAGCAAATCAGGATAGTGCAAAATCCGACTAAAAAAGCAAAAAAAGATTGCCAGTGGTTTCGAAAAGACTGGAATAAATTTTCTCCGATCTCAGGTCGCGGAATTTGAAGTAAATCCAGGACCAGAAGGGTGATAGCAAAACCAAATATCGCATCACTGAACGATTCGATCCTGGCCAGCGACTTTTCGATGTTTCTTCCCGGACTTACTTTCTCTGAATCCACGATATCTTACCAAATAACGAGCGTAAAAGTAAGAATATTCCTGTTTAAATCTTTACCTCCCCGACGCCAGCGGGAAGATAAGATCCGGAAGTAGGTTTATGAACTTTAACCAGGCATGAGCGTCCCAGAAATGAGCATCGAGAATCAATGTTGTCCGGTAAAAATGGAAACGGAAAACAACTTGTTATTCTGAATTAATTAGCCGTTTTTTCAGGATATTTTTTGAGTCCAAGATCCCCTTTCCAAGATTACGACGAATCGACACCCTTTTTCGCGGGGCGAGGAGTCTTTGAGGAATTTGTGGAAATGCCGAAGACATATTCGTGCACTCACCCATCAGTCCTGGCAAATCAAGAAGGAAAGGGCGGGTTCGGCCAATCTCCGAACGGTTTTGCCACTAACCTGCCCGCCCAGGCAGGCGGGTAACACGAATTGACACAAATTGACACCGCTTTCGCGGTGTGTGGTGTCCTTTAAGATTTGGGGGATCAGCGTGTGTAAAATTCGTGGATTCGTGGCTTAAAAATCATTAGATATTGGTGTAACCAGATTCCATTCAATGGACAAATTTTCAAAACGAGATCTTTCTTCGGACAGTAGTGAATCAAGAATTTAATCTGCAAGGAATCATTCACTTCCACAGCTAATCAAAGGACGAAGGATTTTCCGGTCTTGAATTTGCACAGAAAATTACGGACATTTCATGGATGGATTCAACGAGCAGAAGAGAATCTAATTACAAAGCGGATTAATACATCAACGGATAAATTCTACAAATATGAATCGGTGCTTTTTAGAGATTTCAATGCCTGTTTCCATTCAGTCTGTTTTTATAATACTTTCCCTGGCAGGTTCTTTGTTCGTGTCAGGCTGTTCTTCCAGGAAAATCAATATGCAGGAAGGTAAATTCCCGGAAGAAATGGTCTACACCATGTCCGAAGACGGCGTCCCGAATGCCGGCATGATTTTTAATGTTTCGCCGGATTCGGCCGGCACAACAGTGGTCATCTGGGTGCATGGCTGGGGCGTAAACTTCTATTACCCAACATACGTGAATATAGGCCGGTCGCTGGCCGAACAGGGCTATGCATGCATTAATGTCAATACCCGGATGCATGATATCGGCTTCAATATCGGGGAAACCAAGACGATGCGGATCCGGGGAGGCGGCTACTGGGGCAAACCAAGCGAGGAAGTTCTCGACCTTGCAGCATGGGTCGATTTTGCCGAAAAAAAGGGCTTTAAACATGTTGTCCTCGTCGGGCACAGCGCCGGTTGGGAAGCTGTATGCCGGTACCAGGCTGAGAAACAGGATCCGCGCATTGCAGGTATTGTCCTTGCCTCGGGATCGGTCACGGCGAATACCGATCCGCCTGATCCGGAATTGCTTGAGGGGGCTACCCGGTTGGTCGCCGAAGGACATGGGGATGATTTGCTCCGGATCCCAAACCGGCGGTTCCCGTCCTTCATCAGCGCCGCCACCTTCCTCGATATGGCTGAAACGCGCATCGAATACAAAGATTTTTTCGGGATCAGGACGCCTAATCCAGGCATTTCACGCATCCGATGCCCGATACTTGCCTGGTATGGTACAGGAGACGATGTCGGAAATGAGTCGGATCTTGATTTGCTGAAATCATGTATCCGGAAACTGTCAT
>DATDPY010000464.1:0-16552 GCA_035292565.1 Cyclobacteriaceae bacterium
CAAAAAGGAATTCAGCTACCACGCATTCGAGCGCTCCTTCACCCTTCCTGAAGACGCCGTTAATGCAGAAAAGATCAGCGCGAATTACAAAGACGGGGTTTTAAGGATCGAGATCCCAAAACGGGAAGAAGTCAAACCCAAGCCATTAAAACAGATCGAGATTTCCTGACCGGAAAAATTGTAAAGTTGATTTAGGGAAGCTGCTTCAAGGAAAGCAGCTTTTTTTATGCCCGATCAAGACCGTATTATTTTAAATTGTTTTTCTATATTTAAGGAACCCTAAATTTCCCATATGGGCTTGTTTAAAAAATTTCGGATCTTTTTAATTTCGGCTTTCATTTTAATTTCCTGCAAAGACCATGGTAAGCTGTCGATCGCCGGAGATCCGGAGGCTATTCAACTGGCCCAATCCATGATGGAAGCGCTGGGAGGGAGGGAGGAATGGTCGAAATTTAAATCAATCTATATCAGGTCGGTAAATTCTACCACCCGGGAAGGGAGCTTCATCCTTGAAGAATGGATTGAACTTGAGATTCCAAGGGCTATGAACCGCCAGGTAATCAATGGAGAGCCGGTCATCCGGATTCTGGACGGCAATGACGGATGGATCATCCGCCAAAATAAGGTTGATTTGCTCAGCAGCAGTGCGGTTACAAGCCTCCTTGATTGGCATAAACATTATATGTTAAGAGCACTGCAGGGTGTTGCGGCAGGAGGCGAAAGACGGGAATTGAAGATGAATGGTAAAACCGGCTTTGCTTTCTATGAAAACGGAAGTTTTATCGGCAGTTTTGAGCTCGGTGATGAAAACCTCCCTTTAAAGTATTCCGCCAGTCCCGAGCCGGAAGATGCCAGGTCGATCCGCATAACCCGGTGGGGAGATTATATGGGATTGAAGTATCCGCTGGAAATCAATGATGAATCAGGAATTTCCATATACAAAACAGATTATTGGGACCCACGCGACGTCGATGCTGTCAAAGCCTTCAATATCTCATTCAACCCAGCAGAAATTATTGAAAGCAACAATTAACTAGGAATTTTAACAAAAACTAAATATTTTAGTATTTACTAAATTATTTGGTTTTGGACGATCTTTTATCTGGAAGGGGATCGCGGATCAATCCCGAAAACCGGTTTAATGCACAAACGATTACCTTCAGGCATATCGAAGGGATTGATGAACCGTATTTCACCTCAAACAAAACAAGTTATTACGTAGAATCGCCCAAAGAAATAATCAGCAAAAATAACAGCCCCGATATCCCGTTTGATTATTCCATCAATCCATATCAAGGATGCGAACACGGTTGTGCCTATTGCTATGCGCGTCCTTCTCACGAATACTGGGGCTTCAGCTCCGGCCTCGATTTCGAATCAAAGATCATTATCAAACCAGATGCCCCCGGTCTTCTCCGGAAAGTATTTCTCTCTCGTTCCTGGAAACCGTCGCTGATCACCCTCTCCGGAAATACTGATTGCTACCAGCCGGTTGAACGGAAACTGAAAATCACCAGAAACCTCCTGAAGGTATTTGCTGAATTCAGGAATCCGGTCAGTATTATCTCAAAAAATGCCCTGATCCTGAGGGACCTTGATATCCTTTCGGACCTGGCTGCTGACAACCTGGTAAGGGTATTTTTTTCCCTGACTACATTAAATGAGGAGCTGCGGCAAAAGCTGGAGCCCAGGACTGCAGCGGCAGCAAAAAAATTGGCGGTTATCGGAAAACTTAGTCAAAAAGGTGTCCCCGTTGGAGTAATGGCGGGGCCTATAATTCCGGGTCTGAATCTCCAGGAAATCCCCGAGATCCTCCGCCGGTCATCCGAACAAGGCGCCATCACAGCAGGCTATTCCATCATCCGGCTTAACGGGTCTATCAGCCGGATATTTGAAGAATGGATGCAAAGAAATTATCCCGACCGATTCCGGAAGATCTGGTCGCAGATCTCTGCCTTGCATCATGGAAAAGTAAGTGATTCGGTATGGGGCAGGAGAATGAAGGGTGAGGGTAATTACGCCGAAACAATCAGGTTCATATTCAACCGTTCAAAACAGAAATATTTTAAAGACAGGGATTGGCCGCCCCTGGATTTTACAAAGTTCAGGCAAGGGGGGAATTACAACCTTTTTTAAATTTGCGGAATGCATTTAAATTGCCATGATATTGTGCGATGAGATTCAATCCGGGTAAATTTGACATATCAGTTAGACCTTCAGAGCTATTAAGAAATTCAATTTATTAAAGCCTGGGAGCAATACCGGATGCCGGCTGCTCTTCCTGTTACTCGTCGGCTTGTCGATTTTTCAGGGTCGATTCAGTAATGCCCAAAATAATGCCCTGGTCATTGATTCTGTGATGCCGGAATACGGTGAACTGCGACCGTACCTCGGGATTTATACTGGAGATTCTGACAATCTTGACATCCGGTCCGTCATGTCAGATCGGGATATAATTTTTCAGCCATATCAGGAAGAAAAATTGTCGAAAATTAAGTCTTACTGGATCAGGTTCCAGGTCAGAAATGAAACTCCCGAACGGCTTCCTTTGTGCCTCTACCTTGGCGGTGTTGATTACTTTTATTTCTATTCCCCTCAGGATTCGCTTATACCCATAAAGGGGGGAGGATTGATGCCGGAACGGGAGAAAACCTATAAAGCCGGGGGAGTAAACTGGACGCCGGTCAGTCTCAACCCGGGTGATACAAAGACATTTTACATAGGCATAAAAAATGGATTCTTTGGGAATTCCAATATGACATGCTGGCTTATGAGTGAGGATAGATTCCGCGAGGTGTCGGACAGGGAAAATGTAAATTTCTGGCAGGGGATATTTCATGGCGTCCTTTGGGTAATGATTGTTTATAATATTTTTTTCGCTGTGATCGGGCGGGATAAAACGTATTTGTATTATGCATTATACATGATCTCGATCTCGATATATTTTTTGAATATCCTCGGAATTTTAAAAGAATTCCTGTTTCCAAACCAGCCACATTTGATCGCTTATGTAACGCTGGTCATGCAGGTGGCCATCATTCTTTATATGCTATTCGTCAGGAATTTCCTGAATCTAAGAAAAATATTGCCGGTTTGGAACCGTATTGTCGATTACCTGATCATCGCGTCTGTAATATTGCTTGTAATTAAAACCTCGTACTACATTATTTACCAGCGGTTCGGAATATTCAGATATATCTCGCAGGTCGAAACCATATTGGGAGCTATGCTTACGATTGCCCTGATCTTGGCATTATACCGCTCGAAAAGTATACTCGCGAGGTATTTTCTGCTGGGCTCGATTGCCCTGGGCACCGGACTGGCCGTGAGCGCGATGATGTCATTCACATCACAGGTTTTTTCACCTGCTTACTTTTCATCATTCCAGATCGGGATAGTTTTTGAAATATTGTTTTTCTCTATCGGGTTATCCTATAAAATGAGCGAAACGGAAAAAGAGAAGAACATCACCCATCAGGAGCTGATCCGTCAACTCAAAGAGAATGAATCATTGCAGCAGAATTATACAAGGGAACTCGAAAGGGAGGTATCCGACCGGACCCATGAGATCCTTGAACAGAAGAAAGAGCTGGAAAATCAAACGGCCAAGCTGGAATCCCTCAATGAAGAAAAAAATCATCTGATCGGGATTGTCGCCCACGACCTGAGAAACCCGTTGACAAGCGCCCTTTCGATGATCACCTACCTTAATGCTGAACCCGGCAACCTGAGCAATGAACAGGCCGAATCTGCCAGGATCCTGGAGTCTTCCCTGGAACGGATGAATTCCATGGTGGATAAAATTCTGGATATAAAAGCGATTGAATCCAAAAAACTGAACCTGGAGTTGCATCGGACCAGCCTGTCGGAGATCGCAAAGGAAGTACTCGGGGAATTTGCTGAAATGGCCAGAAACAAATCCATTACGATCAACAGCAGGCTGGAGGATGTCCCGATAATCGCCGACAGGAACTACATGTCGCAGGTCATTGAAAACCTGGTTTCGAATGCAATTAAATTTTCACCTGCCCATAAGGCAATTAACGTTCGGGTTTATAAATCGGGAGTTAACGCCAGGCTTGAGGTCGAAGATGAAGGCCCGGGTTTTACAGATAACGATAAGCTTAAGCTGTTCAGGAAATACCAGAGGCTTAGCGCAAAGCCTACGGCAGGCGAAAGTTCCACGGGCCTGGGTTTATCCATCGTTAAGAAATTCGTTGACCTGCACAATGGCAGGGTCTTTGTTGAAAGCACGGATGGGAGGGGAGCTAAATTTGTACTTGAATTCGAATCAGTTGGTTAACCGTTAAATCCAATTCAATGACCATCGATGAATTTAAAAGAACCTTAGATGAAAAGCAGCCGCCGGAATTCAACCGGTGCCTCACGGCTTTGTGGTACGAAAAGAAAGGCGACTGGAAAAAAGCCCATGAAGTATCCCAGGAAATTCATGATCCTTCCGGTTCACTGGTCCATGCTTACCTTCATCGCCGCGAAGGTGATTTTGGTAATGCGGGATACTGGTACGTAAGGGCAGGGAAAGAAATGCCCGGGTATTCCCTCGATCAGGAATGGGCAGAATTGGTGGCGAATTTCCTGGAAATGGAAAATAAATAGACCAAAAAAACGTATTATGAAATATATTTGGACCCAGATTAATTAAAACACCCCCTATGAAAAAACGAATCATTCATATCATTCTTACTTTACTGGTTTTTCTGGCTTTTACAGGGATATTCAGTTGTAAAAGCTCGAAAAAAATGACGGAAGCTTCAAAAACCGGCACAAAAACAGAAACAACAGCAAAGGAAACCGATGTGGCGGC
Source organism: Cyclobacteriaceae bacterium (assembly GCA_035292565.1). GTDB lineage: Bacteria > Bacteroidota > Bacteroidia > Cytophagales > Cyclobacteriaceae > DATDPY01. The sequence goes on from DATDPY010000464.1 coordinate 4,826, forward strand.
TAAAGAGGAGCCTGAAACGAAAAAAACCGAAGCCACAATCACTGCTAATGCAAAGCTGGAAAATTATTTTTCAGCGATCGCATCGAGTTCTTCAACAGAATCGGCAAATACCAGAATATCCGAAGCCCTGGCCATGTTTGCATCACCGGATGTTCCCGTGATCATCGCTTTCTATAAAGAAAACGGTGTAAAAGATTACGATGAACCTACCACGATCAGCAAATATCTCAATTACATCAAGGACCAGAAGAAAAGTCCGAACAAGGTGGAAAATATTGTTTTCAATCCACAGGGAAAAATTGAAGAACTCGAACTTATTAAACGATAAAATCCTATAAAATGAAAATTAACGTAACTCATATCTTTGTCCTTATCGGGATATTGTTTTTTAGCCTGGGTACAATGGCCCAGGAAGATACCATCAGTCCCGAACGGAAAAAGGCCATCGATTCGCTCGCGCTCGAAAAAGTAAGGGACCTTAGCAAGTATATCAGCATCATTGGCAATAAAGAAACTCCTTTCGCAGAAGCCCAGAGAGTAATTGAAAGGGCCGAGGAACTATTTGCTGAAGACAGTGAAATCGGGGTTTCTTCCCTGAACCGGCAGGATGTGAATTATTATAAGATCAGGGAATATTTTCAGAGGCTGATGGCATTAAATTACGACAGGGTCACCATTCGCTGGTACAATATTCATTATATCAGCGACCTGGAACAACAGCCGGACGGGAAATTTGTGGGTGTGATTACCATCTTTCAGCGGTTTGAAGGAGTCAGCGCCGAAGGAATGACCTATAAGGACACCACGAAAAAAGATATTACGATATTCGTTGAAAAGAAGAAAACACAGATCAGGGGCAGAATCATTGAATTCTGGGATGTCTTGCTGGGTGATATTCGGGTAACAGAAACCACTCCATGAGACCGGCTGTATTCGTCTTACTGGCCATATCGTTATTCTCAAGCTTCAGGTCCGTTTCACAGATTTTAAGTGAGATGGAGGCTGAGGAAGACAAGCTGCTGGCCCGGACGAAACAGGTTAACCAGTTTTTCCGTCGATTTAACGGCGAAGAAGATGTTAAAGGCAACAGGCTCTACCCGGGTTACAAGGATTTCAGGTCACCGGAACTCAGGAAAAATTACCTGAAGATCCTGGTCGACAACCAGAGCAAAAATATCAGCGGCGATTTGTACCGGGAATTTATTTCAGTTATCACAGACCGGCAAAATCCGTACTATCTCGATTTTCATACAAACAACTGGTCGGCCCAGGTTGATGTCGAGTTAAATTACGGTGGTCAGACAAGGAATGGGATCCTGTTTATGGAAATCGAAAAGGAAAGGCTGGGATATAAATGGGTGATCAACAGCGCATACTTCCATCCTTTCGTGGAATATTTTATCGGCGACACCACGTATACGAAAAAATTCCTGCATCCCATGAGCCATGAAGTTGAATTTATGAACCTGCGGAAGATCTTTGATGACAGCGACAGCCTTCAGCAATACTTCATCAGGGGTTATAAGCCCGATCAGATGTCGCTGTTCCTGTATGAGGCCGGCCGGGGATATCTCAAATTCAATAAGGTGTTGAATGTCAAGTTTCATTTCTTTCAGATCCCGGGCTGGTATTTTGAACTCACTTATGTGAACCGCGGTGGTTACAATTCAGGATGGATGATCACAAACCTGGTCACCTATAAGCCGGAGGAAGAAGCGATGCTGCGTTCATATATCTTTTATGAAAAATAACGGTACGGGTTTATTCATATTGATCTGCCTCGTTCTTGCAGCAGGATTGACTGGCCGGCAAGCCATGGCACAGCAATCTCCGCAAATGGATTCTACGGATAAAAACCTCCAGCGGGTCTACAGCCTTGTTTCATTCCTCGAGTTTACCCTGAATACCATGGGGAATCCCCAAACAACCGCCTCAGAAAAAGATGTGATTATCACACAGAGCTTCCTGAAATTGTTCCGCGATCCCGAGGTACAGGTTGAGGATGACCTTGACCCTGACCGTCAGGTGGTCACCAATAAGAACGTCCAGGCTTACCTGAAGGATGTGGATTTCTTCTTTAAGATAGCCCATTTCACCTTCGAAGTTGCAGATATTGAGACTCTCATCAATGACAAGGAAGACAAAGTATACCTTGTGAAAATAAACAGGAACCTTCTTGCATTGACGATCGATGACGATTCGATCAACAACAACCTGGTACGATTCCTGGAAGTCAACCATAATATCGAAAGTAATGACCTGGCGATCGCGAGTTATTATACCACCAAACTTAGTGAAGAAGAGGATCTGTACAACTGGTGGAACCAGATGAGTTTCGAGTGGAGAATGTTTTTCCTGAATAAGTTTAACCTTATGGATTCTGTAGGGGTGAATGAGATCAGGCGGTTCAGGGATATCGATTCAATTGATATTGCCGAAAACCCTTATATAACCGATCTCGATCCCCTGGCCAAATGCGATAAACTTAAATTCCTGAATGTAAAAAACACATATATTAACAGCCTGAGTTCCCTGCGGTACCTATCGAAGCTCCAGTCGGTGAATATATCCAATACGTCAATTACTGAAATCAAACACCTTCATTATTCCCAAAACCTCAGAGAGCTGGATATATCCTATACACAGGTTGCTGATTTCGAAAACTTCAGGGATTTTAAAATGCTCCGGTCGATTAATCTTTCAGGAACTTCCCTGACCGATCTGACATCCCTGGCGTCGCTTCAAAACCTGACCAGACTTAATCTGACAGGCACTCAGATCGAAAGTCTGGATCAGCTTGCCTCCCTGGCAAACCTTGAATTCCTCGACATAACCAAAACATCCGTTGAATCCCTGGAACCTTTACGGGCTTGCGCCGGACTGAAAGAAATTCTCATTGAGAATACGGTTGCCGATGATCTCTCGCCGCTTGCCGATGCCAGGATGCTCAAAATGGTTAACTGCGAATCGACCAATATCAGCGACCTAACTCCTTTATTGACATGCCCGTCGCTTGAAAAGATTTACTGCGATAACAGCGGGGTCACCCGGGAAATGTCGGATGAATTCAACAGAAAAAGACCTGAGGTGCTGATCGTATTCGAATCCCAGGTGTTGCAGAAATGGTGGAATTCCCTTACGGCTTCATGGAAGGACATCCTGCGCGGATCGGCGGGAAACGGAAGTCAGCCGGGAAAGGAAAATCTCGCCCGCATCATCAACCAGGATTCCCTGTCGATCCGCAACAGGAAAGACCTCGCCGATCTTAACCCTGTTTCAATGTTGAGGAACCTCCGGTATCTGGACTGTTCCCATTCAAATATATCCGATCTGGGCCCGCTGGAAGACCTGGCAAATATTTTATCCCTTAACCTGAGCCATACCCCTGTCAGGGATCTTTCCAGGATCAGCGGCATGAAAAAACTGAAATACCTTGATATCGGAAATTCCCCGGTCAGGGATATATACCCGATCAAGGATCTGAGGGGACTATCGGTATTCATTGTGGAAAATACGGCTGTCCTGGAGCCGCTGATCATTGAATTTGCAATTAAAAATCCCGAAACGCAGGTAATTTACCGGACCGACAGCCTGAACGCATGGTGGAACGATCTTGACGAACCATGGAAAAAGATACTCCGTATCAATGCTGGCGATACATCATCCGGTCAGCCGGATAGGTGGAAGCTTCACAGAATTGGCCGGCTTGAAAAACTGCTGATCGATAGTGCCATGATATCGGACCTGGAGCCGTTAAGGGTGATGGATTACCTGGTCACGCTTGAGGTTCGACGTACCACGCTATTTGATATCAGGGCAATCGAATCGCTTGGAACTTTAAAAAATCTTGCCATCAGCATGGCCCCGCTGGTTGATTTTAGTTCTGTAGGAAAATGTTTTGAACTGGAAGATCTTGACCTGTCCAATACCGGTTTTGATGACCTCTCGGAAATTTCGGAATTGTTCGAACTCAGAAGACTAAACCTTTCGGGAACCCGCATAAAAAACCTTTCTGATGTTAATGATTTTGAAAAGCTTGTCGAGCTGAATATTTCAAATTCAAAAGTTAAAAATCTTAAACCGATTTTCAGGCTCAATGGCCTGAAGCTGCTCATTTGCTTTAATACAAGGATCACAGGAAAAATGCTGGATAACTTCAGGATGATGCAGCCATCGACGGAGATTGTATATTACTGACAAACAATTTTAAGCCTCACTGGTTAATATATCATGAAAACAGGCATTTTGACATTTTCTGGCCTTATTTTAGCTTTTTTCCTGGGATATTCATTTAACTCCTGCGCCCAGAAAAAAGATCTGACAAAATCAAATGAATTACCCATGGTATCAACGGATGGACTTAAAAAAGCTACTTTCGGGTCAGGGTGCTTCTGGTGTACGGAAGCCATATTTCAGCGCTTAAACGGAGTTAACAAAGTAGTGTCGGGATACTCCGGGGGACATGTAAAGAATCCCACCTATCGCCAGGTATGTGCAGGGAATACCGGCCATGCCGAAGTATGCCAGGTATTTTATGATCCATCCATTATTTCATTCGAAGAATTGCTGGAAGTATTCTGGAAGACACATGATCCGACTACCTTGAACCGGCAGGGAAACGATGAAGGCCCACAGTACCGTTCAGTAATATTTTATCACGACGAGGAGCAGAAAAACCTGGCCGAATCTTATAAAATAAAATTGGATGAATCAGGGGCATTTGGAAACCCTATTGTAACCGAGATCACTCCATTCACCAATTTTTTCTCTGCCGAAGATTATCACCAGAATTATTATAATCTCAATGGTTACCAGCCGTATTGCACCTTCGTCATTGAACCGAAACTTGAAAAATTCGAGAAAGTATTCAGTTCGAAATTAAAGAAAGTTGAATGACCGTTATCGTATGGCAGGTAGAGAAGGAAAAATATTCCCGTGATTTTCCCGTTATTTAGGCAGGCGAATTAACGTCGTTACAAATTCCTGAGTTATTTTCATGGAAACCAACTATCTGAAAAAGGCAAAATGGATTATTATCACATTTTCTGCTTTGCTTATTGCCGCTTTCCTGATTTTGAGTTTTACCAAGAAGAATGTGATCAAGAAGGAGAAAGTGCTGCTGGTGGAATACCGGACCGTACATTACTGCGACGAGATTGAAGCGATCGATTCGGTTACCGTTAAACCATTTATCTATGACTGCCGTGCCGACCTGTCGAATGTGCCTATAGAGTTTCGGAAGAAAAAGTTCATCGACCTTGTACTTCCCGCCATTCTGGTAGTTAAGCATGAGCTGATGAAAGAGAGCATCCGAACCTCGCATCTCATGATCCGCCTTAAAAACCATATGCCTGTCGTTAAAAAAGACAGCGCCTTTATTGCCGGCTTGTTCAGGAAATACCAGACCGAGAGCTTGTATGAAGTTACTAAAAAGCAGCAAGTGCATCCAACCAGCTTAATCATCGCCCAGGCGGCACTAGAATCCGGTTGGGGAACCTCCCGGTTTTTTCAGGAAGGGAATAATTTATTCGGAATAAAATCTTATAATCCTGCTGATGTAAGAGTGAACAGCCTTGTGCCCAATAATGGCAATGCAGTATTCCTGAAAAAATACCCGACCCTGAAAGCATGTATCGAAGATTATTTTCTTACCATTGCCAATTCATGGGCATACCAGGATTTCAGGAAAAAGAGGGAAGAGGCGAGTAATCCTTATGAATTAATATGGTATTTGCAGAATTATTCTGAACTTCGTTACGACTATGTGAAGAAAGTGGGAGAATTAATGGTACATAACGAGCTTGATCAATTTGATGATTTTACAATTTCGAAGGATTTCTTATTAGAGTTAAGCTTAAATTAACATAACGTACATACTTGATCGCCTTTTATATATATTATTTTTTCTTATTAATTACTTTAAGCATTATAAATCCTTATCGGACAGGAAATCAGGCTGACGAAACCTGCCTCCCGACGGAAAATCAGCCAGTGAATGTCAGGGATCCTTTTGATATTGTTTGTTTTATGTACCATCGGTTTGGTGATTCAAGATATCCTTCAACGAATATTTCAACGCAGTTGTTCAAATCCCAACTCCAGTACTTAAAGGACAATAATTTTACTGTGATCACGTTTGGAGAGGCAATTAAGAGGATTTCCGAAGGCGGAAAAATCGAAAACAAAACCGTTGTACTTACCATCGATGATGCTTATTCCACATTTAATGAGAATGCCCTTCCCCTGTTGAATCAGTTCGGGTTTAAGGCCACACTTTTTGTGAATACGGAAACGGTAGGTTCCCCGGATTATATGAACTGGGAAGAGCTTACAGCGCTGGTAAAGAACGGATTTGAAATTGGAAACCATTCGCACTCCCACGCTTACTTTCTGAACAGGGAAGTAGGGATGATTGATTTTTTTAAAGAGGATGTAAGCCTTTCCCGGAAGCTGCTGGAAGAAAAAATCGGGATCGATCCCTCAATATTTGCCTATCCCTACGGCGAGTATAATGAAAAGCTATTGGAGGAGACAGCCGTGCTGGGATTCCAGGCGGCCGCCTCTCAGCATTCGGGTGTTTTTTGTGAAACCACGAACCCGATGGCCATTCCCAGGTTTCCCATGAATGACCAATACGGCTCTATGCCCGTGTTCATCGAAAAGGCAAATATGAAAGCCCTGAGGGCAAAGGAAGCCGCGGAATCATCAACCGCATATGTTGAAAACCCTCCGGAACTGAAGTTTTCTTTCTCAAGGAGCGATTACGATTTGAAGCGGATTCAGGGATACATACAGGGCGGCGACGCAATTCTGGAAATTTCCGGTGATAGCATCATTTCAGTAAGTCTCAAAAGCAACAGGCGGCTGTCGGCCAGGAGGGTGATCTATACAATTACCGTTCCAGCGGTCACCGGGAAAAAATGGTTCTGGCATAGTCATCTTTGGATCGATCCGGGGATCAAAGACTGACCATCATCCCGGTAATTCAATCCTGATTGATGGTGATTGGATGAGGCCAAAAACCCGGTCATGAAATTGTATTTTTCGAAGATTTTTGGATTAATTTTATGACGATCGATTTTTTTTTCATTATTTGAGAGTTAATTGAGAATTCGAAACGAATAGGTATTTTTTAATAAAAACTAAATCACGTATGAGTAATAATGATAACAAAAAAAATGCAGGCTATATCATATTAATTGCCGCAATTGCTTCCACCGGAGGATTGCTTTTTGGATTTGACACGGGTGTTATTTCCGGAGCATTGCCCTTCCTCAAGCAGCATTTCCAACTGGAATCCGGGGAACAGGAATGGATCACAACCGCTGCACTGATCGGAGCCGTTATCGGCGCCGTGTCATCGGGGAGAATTACGGATATTTTTGGCAGGAAAAAGGTAATTATTGTTACGTCTGTGATATTCGCATTGGGCGCCCTGCTGACGGGAGCAGCCACAACCCCCACTTTTCTGGCCATTGCCAGGGTTATCCTGGGTATTGCCATCGGTATATCTTCATTTACAGTGCCCTTGTACATTGCGGAAATTTCCCCAACTAAAACAAGAGGCGCGCTTGTATCTTCTTTCCAGCTTATGATCACGATCGGTATTGTTGTATCTTATTTCAGCGACCTGGCTTTTGCCGATGATGCAAATCCCGAATCCTGGAGATGGATGTTTTTTGTTGGCGTTTTCCCGGCCATCATTTTATTTATCGGAATGATCTTTCTGCCCGAAACGCCGAGATTCCTGATCGGCGTTGGCAAGGAAGAGCAGGGGAGGAAGGTCCTTTCCAAGGTGGAGGAACCCGCTCTTGTAGAACTGGCCATCAGTAAGATCAAGGAAGACATCAGGCTGGATAAGGAAAATAAAGTTGAATGGACGGAAGTTTTCAAACCATGGCTGAGGACAGCGCTGATCATCGCGGTGGGGATCATGTTCGTTCAGCAATTTGTCGGGATCAATACGATCATCTATTATGCCCCAACCGTGTTCATCATCGCCGGATTTTCAGGCCCGAAAGCAGCCATCGCCGCTACCGTTTCGGTAGGCGTGGTGAATGTATTATCTACGGTTCTTTCTATGTTCCTTATCGATAAGCTGGGCCGACGGAAATTATATTTCATTGGCGTGGTCGGAATGGCCGTCGCCCTTTTTGCCCTGGGGATATTTTTCCTGATGAAAGACAGTCTTGGTGATTCCCTTAAATTCATTACCGTGGGATCCATCCTTGTTTACATCATATTTTTTGCCATAAGCCTGGGTCCATTGGGATGGTTGCTGATATCTGAAATATTCCCTCTGAAAGTCAGGGGCGTGGGGATGAGTATCGGGTCGCTGTCAAACTGGCTATTCAATGCCATCGTGGCGTTTACATTTCTGAAGTTAGCCTGGTTATTTACAGGTCCGGGAATGGAAATTACCCAGCATGGCACCGATGTACCGCCCGATCCCAATCCAGCCGGAGCGTTTATTGTTTATGGTGTGGTTGCCATTATTGGGATGGTATGGGGTTACTACTACATTCCTGAAACAAAGGGAATTAGCCTCGAAGAAATTGAAGAGCACTGGAGAAAAGGAACCAAGCCAATCGATATACATAAATAACAGACGGATTTTTCCGGATAAAGGCTCCCCGGTTTTACCTGGGAGCCTTTTATTTTTTCACCGCCACGGCAATTTTTGAGTCTGCGGTCCCGTAATAAAGGAAATACTTTTCCTGGAAATACACCAATCCTTCCAAAAAACATACCTGGTTTACCTGACCTGAGATCTCATATTCTTTTTCCGGCATAAAAAAGTTTTTTTCAAGCCGCTCCTTCACCAGCGATGGATCGGTCTTGTTGAACAACGCCTGTCCGGCGCTATAGGTACCGTCAGGTATTTCCGGATCACCTGTGCCGGCTTTATTCCTGCTGTTATAAATAAGCAGGATGCCCTGGTCTGTCATCATGGCGGGTGGACCGGGCTCTATTAGATCACTGTCGAAGAATCCCTGCCTGGGTTTGAGGACGGGCTTTAAGTTGCCTTCGGCATCAACCAAGGGCTCCCAGCTAAGGAGGTCATTGGAATGTGCAAGAAAAATGTCTGTATCACCCCAGTACATCTGATACTTGCCGCCGATTTTCACAGCTATAAAATTTTCCCCATCCCTGCGACAAATAATTGACCCTGATTTGGACCACGTATCTTTGAATTTTCCTTGATAAGCCTTTCCGAAAGCAAGGCCTTTTTTCTCCCACTTCATCAGGTCTTCCGAGACTGCTATGCATAGCCGGGCAGTTTTGCCCTCGTAAGCGGTATAGGTCATTATATAAAGACCTTCCTCAGATATTACCACCCTGGGATCTTCACAACCTCCCGGCCACTCATAGGCCTTCATGGAATCCTTTGCTGGGAAAAAAACCGGTTCAGGATTTTTGGTGAAATGCATCCCGTCGTTGCTTACTGCAAGCCCGATCCTGGAAGTGCCCTGATAAATTCCGATCTTGTCTTCCGCACGGTAAAGCAGGTATACTTTCCCGTCTCTTACGATCGCGGCAGGGTTGAATACATCTTTCTCCTCCCATTTCACGGGTTGTTCAAGAATGGGATCCATGAATGAAAGCACATTGGAGGTCAGCAATACAGGATTTACGCTGTCGATCCGGGTAAAGGGGAGCAAAGCCCAATTACCGGGACCGGTCAGACCGTCATCTTTTGCCGACTTTTGATTCTGGCAAGCCTGCCAGGATAACAGGAAGCTGATGATGAGAAAATATTTCAGGGTTTTGATCATGGCTATGATTATTTTTCCTGTCGTTTCGAAAGAATAATTCTTGATTTGCTTATAATTCCCGCTGACGCATAGGGAAGTTGGTCCTCGATGATCAGACAAAGTTCCCGGAGGATATATGGATCTCCTTCTGCCAGGCAATTGATGATATCCATCGAAAAAGCTTTAACAGCGATGGATTCCCTGCCGGATCTGATGAACTGAAAACATTTTTCAAGCAATTTCCCGGAATATTTTCGGGGTATTTCGGATGTTTTCAGGATGCCGAGGATATTTCTTTTCACCGCATCATGGATTTTTTCTTTGTAAATGAATTTGATCAATCGTGGGAGATGGGGTTTAAGGCAGTTTCGGTCAAGTTCATAGCACGACCTCAAGACCCATGCGGCTTTCCTGGCGAAATCCTGGTTTTCGGAAGTAACCAGCTTTATCAGTTCATCCATCAGCCCGGGATAGTCTCCGATCAGGCGTGCAACCCTGACCGCATGCAATTTGGAGTTCCCGGCCAGCATTTCCTTCATTAAGTCCATGGAAATCGAATCTTGTGATCAAAATAGATGAAGAAAACCGTTGAATCAAAAAATAATAAAACTTTTTGCTGCAAATTTGACATGATGTTCAGGAAAGTATTCATTGCATTCTTGCTGTTGTTTATGGCCCGGGGGGCATACCCGCAATGGCCATTGATCGATGATGGATTATACCTGAATCCATCGGACGCCGGAAGGCCCTATTCGAAAATAAATCTGACCGGCGAAGTGTTCAATATGGTGGAGGGCCAGCTTTGGCAATTCGGATTCGGTGGTGCGTACGCATTTGGCCGGCACAGGAACCAGGTAAACCTGAAAATTCCCTTTGTGAGGACTGTTTTTGCGGGGATTGAAAGTTTTTCAGGTATCGGCGATATCACAGCAGGATATTCTTATGTATTTTATGAAAGAAGCTCTGTGACCTCATCGTTCAGCCATGCCACATTTTCCCTGAATGCCTCCTTTCCCACAGGCAACCAGTATACGGGACAAGGCGTCGGCAGAACGGTAATCGTGCCTGCCTTAACGTTATCGTTTAAGCCGGTGGAACAGGTCGGAGTTTACCCGGTTCTCCGGTATATTACTTCCCTGAAACCGGCGCAGGGAGAGTGGGCGGGCGGGTTCCCGGGCGCCATACCCGATGAATCCGGATCAAACCCTGAAAAGAGGATCAGCGTTTTACAATTGGCGGGGGCATTTAATCTCGAATTCAACGCGACCTGGCTTGGATTGACCCCGGTTTATACCTATGATCTGAACCAGGGAGAATCCACGATCAATCTCAGGCCGGAAATCGGAAAACTGTTTAACGATTCCATACTCCTGAGGTTGAATTCCACGCTTTATATTGCCGGGAAGAGAACGCTTCTTTATTGGACACAATTCGAGCTGGCGTATTACTTTTAATTCAGGTTACAGGTTCCTTTTTAAATGGCTTTTATAAAAGATTTATTGACGTTATCCCAGGAATCTGAATTGAGTGAAGATATCCGGGATTCCAAATCACTACTGTCCGGGGAAAGATATTGTTTTGAAGATTTGTCCATTGAATGGAATTAGATTACGCCAATAGTGGGTGATTTTTCAGCCACGAATTCACGAATTTTCCACATACTGACCCCCAAAGTCTTAAAGAACACCATACACCATGAAAGCGTTGTCAATTTGTGTCTATTCGAGTCATTTGTGGCAAACAGTTAGGGGATTGTGTGAATCCGCCCATTCCTTCTTGCTTTGCCAGGACTGACGGGTAAGTGCACGAATATGCCTTCGGCATTTCCACAAATTCCTCAGGGACTCCGCACCCCGCGAAAAAAGGTGTCGATTCGTCGTTATCTTGGAAGGAGGGGCTTGGACTCATAAAATATCCTGAAAAGACGGTTAAATAATTCAGAATAACGAATTGTTTTCCTTTTCCATTTTTA
>DATDPY010000465.1:0-4011 GCA_035292565.1 Cyclobacteriaceae bacterium
CCTGGTCAATTTATTTGCCAGGCATTATGATTCCCGCCGGTCATCCACCGATCCCGGGGTACCGTATGTTGTAGAACCGGAAACCGTATTCATTAAAAAATATACCCGGAATACCGTGAAGGATGTATACGACAAGATTGAAACGGACCTGCTCAGGGGAATCGAGCTTGCAGATAACAGCTATTTTGCCAATTCGGGCAAATATCATTTTAACCTGAATGCTGCGCTGGCCTTTGCTTCAAGGTATTATCTATTCAAAGGAGAATATGAAAAATGTATTGAATACAGCAATTTGCTGCTGGGAAGCGATCCGGGTGTTTTCATCCGGGACCTTACCTCGGATCAGTTTTTAAATGCAAGCTCTTCCATCGAAAATTATTCCCAGTTATATTCTTCCCCCGATCTCCCGGGGAACTTCCTGCTGATGCGCAAGCTTTCGCTGGTACAGCGGACGGATTTCGCGCACGGACCGACATCGACATTGTATTACGGTTTATTCGACCTGAATCCGTTTGCGGGAACTACCGATCAGCGTGAGAACCCGGCTTTGGTAAAAGGTGAAAACGGCGTGTTCCCGGTTCGGTATCAAAGTCTGTTCCAGCGAAGCAGCCTTAATTCAAACGTTGGGACACCGTACCACATCCAGATTGAATTCCGCGGCGAAGAGGTCCTGCTGAACAGGATGGAATCCCTAATTGAACTTGGTCGTTTGAACGAGGCCGTCGCCGATCTGCAGGTGCTGGTCGACCGCCGATATAGCGGGGCGCAGGTTACGGTTTCCATCGCCTTGCTCAGAGAGGCCTTCGGCGTGGCCGGGGATCCGTTTGTCAGCGATAAATTCGTCATGGCAACTTATGTCCAGATCGAGCGCCGCAAGGAATTCATCGTCCAGGGTATGCGATGGTTCGATATCAAACGATTTGAAATAGAGGTAACCCATGACCTTGCCGATGGGTCCGTTATCAGGCTGGAGGATAACGACCGCCGGAAAGTATTGCAGATCCCCGCTGAAGCCATCGAGGTGGGAGGGTTGCAGCCTAATCCAAGGTAGAATGAACAAACTGAAATGAAAAACAGACGATTAAATATAAATATCCTGCGGCTCCCGGTACCGTTAATCCTGCTAAACCTGATGATCCCGTTAATCCTGGTCCCGGGATGTTATGAAAAAGAGGAGCTCAATGTGCCGGTGCAGCAACCCCCCGACGTGATTCAAAATGATATAGATGAATACATCGAGGATAACTTCACGAAGGAATTTGGTATGGCCATCCGGTACAGGTTTGTAGACCGGTATGTTAGCCCGACTCAGCGCGTAACGCCGCCAAGGCTGGAAATCGTCCAGCCCATGCTTGATTTCATCGAAGATTTCTGGATCGATCCTTTCCTCGCGGTGGAGAAGGGTGAGGATTTTTTCAGGAAGCATGTACCTGCTGAAATTGTCCTGCTTGGCGGGTTGATTTATAATGAAGACGGGACGGTAATCCTGGGAACGGCCGATGCGGGAGCCCAGATCACTTTTACGGATGTCAATTCCCTGGATCTTTCGGATTCGGAATGGGTATTGCAGCAGCTCCATACCGTATACCATGAATTCGCCCATATCGTGCACCAGCGATATAAATTGCCGGCAGCTTTCGAAACCATTTCACCGCAGGGATATACCAGCGCCGGATCCTGGTTTATCCTTTCTGACGAGGAAGCGCTGATCCGGGGATTTGTATCACCCTACGCAACCAGTTCTCCCAACGAGGACTTTGCAGAAACGGCCGCCTTTTACCTCTTCGATGAATTCTTCACTGAAAATTTTATCCTCCAGGAGGAAAATTGCCAGTCGCCGGAATGCGAACAACGTAATGAAGGCAGGAAGATGATCCTGCAGAAACTGAATTCGGTTTTGGCACACTATAAAAAAGTAACAGGCGTGGACCTTGAAGAAGTAAGAACGGTAATCCAGGCAAAATTATAGACCGATGAGGAACAGGATCCCGCAAATCATTTTGATCATCACCGGGCTTTTCATAGTATCGTGCCGGAACGGAGACGATCATGACCTCCCCTCCGTTGAAGAAAGGGTGACTGGCGCAATTTCGGAATTGCGTTCCGACCTGACTGCCCCGGAATTCGGCTGGAAACTTGAATACCAGCCTACAGACGAATCCGGAATATTTTTAGTCCTCCTGGATTTTGATGAAGACGGTACGGTCTCCATAAGATCGGACGTGGCCGACAATGAAGGCGAATTTTATGATCATACCATTTCCTGGAGGATCGATAATGCCATGGGCCTTGAATTGATTTTTGAAACTTATGGGGTGTTCCATTACCTCTTTGAACAGGATGCCGCCACTTTCGGTGCGGAATTTGAATTCGTTTACCAGGGCAAAGAGGGAGAAAACCTGGTTTTCCGGAGCGCATCGGATGTTACCAGCATACCCTCCGTGCTGTTCTTCGAGCCAGCGGCGTCGGGAGATGCGGCCCTGTTTGCGCGCGATATAGCCGAAGGCCTGAATGCATTTGCCACCATCAGCCCACAGGCCCTTCAGGCGCCCGTACCCAAACAGCAGATCGTCCTCGAGAATTCAAATGTATCCATCTTATGGTCGCTTGATCCGGCGAAAAGAATTGTTACTTCCATAATGGCTGGTTCCGGTACGGATTTTTATCAGTCTTCCTTCAGCGGGGTCTTGCTTGATCATTCAAGCGGGTATAAATTGCAGGATGGCAAGCTCATTCTCCTGGAGCCCCTCCAGTTCACCCTCGGCTTCACGGGATTCACGGTGGATGAAATCAGCTTCACGGATTTCTCCTTTACAGGTGCGGGTTTTTGTTCCGCGTCTCCGGGCAGCAGCCCCGTTTTTAAGGGAGAGATCTCCGGGACTGAACCCGTGTCCATGCAGCCCAGCCTGTTCGACCCCGAGGGGACGGAATTCGTGCCTTTTCCCGACTATCCCTACAGTGTAAACTCGGTTTTTATCTTCGATGAATCCGGCGCCTCGCTGAGTGATCCCGGAAATATTATTGCCGAAAAGTTTCCGGAAGCAGTGGCATTCCTGTTTTACTATGGATATGTGTCCGATACCGATTCACTGCCTTCCTTCGCCGCTGGATTTGTGCTGGACCATGGCGACGGGACAAATGACTTTTTTCTCCGCGAATTTATGCCCGTCACAACCGTTGGAAACAGGATCACAGTCCAGCTTACCGGAAATTATTATCATACCGGAACTCCCGGGCCGGGCGAGCAGGCGGGACTTGAGGAGATTACGGACCTGATTTTTGAGGGGGGTAATGTTTATGCTTCGGATTTCCCAGTGGAGGGACTGACCGTATTCAATCTCTTTAATCCCTGTAACCGGTATGAGATCTTCCTGGTGCATTAGGAAGGAATTTCTTGAAAATTTCTTATTCAAGAAATCTTTCTGAATCACAACTCCCTCAGCCCCTATAAATGAGATGATTGTTTCTCATTATTTCAAGGTGCAAGGGGGACTTGCCGGATTTTCATAAAAAATGATTTCTTCTAACGGATTACCCAGGGAGCTATCACGGGGAACGATATTGGGTTCAAAGAAATAAAATTTAGTGGAGTATCAAGTCCCCCTTGAAATGCAATCTCCTGGTAAGCATTATGATATTCCATAGGGGGATTAAGTGGGTTGTTTTTATCGACCAAATTCAGGATCCGTAATCATACAGCCCGAATTTAACCTGGAAATTTAATCGATCTTGAAAAACAGGTCAATTGCATAGGGGCCGAGGGCGATCTGTACAAATCCTTCCCCATTCTCGTCCATGCCCTGGGTTGAGATCGTTACCGGGTTGAAGGTAATGACATTCATGATCTCAAAATCTTCGTTCTGCGCATTGTCAATATCCGTTCCGTCGAAATCGATAAATGTCATTTCCCATTCTTCGGGAGTAAGTATGAAGAGATTTTGGTCTGGATTGATTTCAAATCCACCGGGAAGTTCTGTTGGCGACAGATCGGTCAGGAGCGGAGTTGCAATC
>DATDPY010000466.1:0-3136 GCA_035292565.1 Cyclobacteriaceae bacterium
ATATTGATCGTGACGGGGACCAGGATCTCTTCATTTCCGGGAGGCATGTACCCTGGTCTTACCCCGATCCGGAATCATGCGCGATGCTGATAAACAAGGGCGGCCGGTTCGAGGATGCTACCAAAACTATCGCCCCGGAGCTTATCGGGATCGGCATGGTAAATGACGCTAAATGGGCAGATTTCAACAATGACGGACTTGTCGACCTGGTCCTTGCAGGAGAATGGATGCCTCTCACTTTGTTCCTGAACGCGGGAGGCCAATTTAAAAATGTAACCGCCGAATACGGTTTATCGGGGCGCATCGGATGGTGGTTCAGTATCGAAGCTGCGGATATGGACAATGACGGCGACCAGGACCTTATAGCAGGAAATTTCGGGCTCAATTCTGCATATGGGGGAACCATGGAGGCGCCCCTCGAAATTTACTATAATGATTTTGATGTAAACGGGTTAAAGGATATTGTTTTTGCCATCAATGAATCCGGCAGAAAGTTTCCGCTCGCCAGGAAGAAAGATGCCTCTGCACAGGTGGCCTTCATCAACGACAAGTTCCCCAACTTTACTTCCTATGCAAAAGCTGATATATATGAAATTTACGGCAAGGAAAACCTCGGCATGGCTTTGCATTATTCCGCCAATACATTTGCCAGTATGTACCTCGAGAATACCGGCAATGGTAAATTCCTGTTTCATGAACTTCCGAAACTTGCCCAGATATCGTCAATAAACGATATCCTGATCGATGATTTTAACAGCGATAAAAATCTGGATTTATTGGTCGCCGGTAACCTGTATAGCGTGGAAACCAGTTTCCCGAGGAATGATGCCGGGTACGGCCTCCTGCTCGAAGGCGATGGTAAAGGACAATTTAGGCCGGTTGACCGGATGCAAAGCGGTTTCTTCGTGCCCTATGATGTCAAGAGCATGACCATGCTGAATATGAATGATGAAAAGTATGTGCTTGTGGGATGCAATAATGATTCGCTTCGGGTTTTTAAATGGAACAAATAAGATTTTAAATATATTGTCTATGGAAACAATTTTTTTATGCGCCCCGATACAATAAAATTTGCCGCTTCAATTATTCTTTTAACTGTATTGACAAATTCCTGCGAAAAACCGGAGAAGACCGAATATATCTATCTTAAGCAACCTGTATGCGGGACTATATTCACTCCAAAATCTTACGATTACCAGGTAGTCGGTTTTTATCCGTCGTGGAAGCTTTCGGTGCTGCCGATGTCGGAAATCCCGTGGAACAAGCTCACCCGCATAATCTATGCCTTCGCCGAACCGAATACGGACGGTACCCTGAATACCGGCTCTATATCAAATATCGATGAACTCGTAGACCTTGCCCATACACAGGGTGTTGAAGTATATTTCTCCGTCGGAGGCGGCGGCCAGTCCGAAAATTTCCCGCTGATGGCGACGCGCGAATCTTCGAGGATCCGGTTTGTGAATGAGGTCAGGCAATTCATATTCTTCCATTGCCTCGATGGTGTGGACATCGACTGGGAACACTGGTCGGGTTCCGCCACCAATTCCGTTGTGCCTGCTGAAAGCAATGCGCTGGTCTCGATCGTATCGGACCTGAAAGCTGAATTGTCGCCATTCGGAATTGAAATGTCCATCGACCTTGGAGCATCCCACTGGGGAGGAAAACACTTTTTTGACCAGATCCCGGCTTACATCGATCATCTCCAGGTGATGTGCTACGACTTTAGCGGACCGTGGTCAGATCCCGGGCCTCACTCCTCTTTCGAAGATGCGATCGGTTCAGGATCCTCGGCCTCATCGCTGGGACTTGCTTACTGGGTCAATTATCGGGGTTGGCCCAAAGAGAAAATTCTGTTAGGAGTGCCTTTTTATGGAAGGGATTTCGATACCGGCGGTGGAGCGGGCGTTTCCTATGCCGATATCCTTACCGAATTCCCAGACGCCTACCTTTACGATCAGAAAGAAAATATTTATTACAATGGGATCGCCACAATAGCCCAAAAAACCCAATACGTCATGGATAATAATTATTCAGGGATCATGATCTGGGAAATCGCGCAGGACAGCCAGGTCGACAGCCTCAGCCTGCTCAGCGCCATTGACCGAACGCTCTCCGCATTGCCATGAAGCATCCGTTAATATAATTCAAAGAAACGTCATCCCCCTGGCCATCGTGCTATTAAAGGTTATTAATCTTTAATGCTTCAATATCAAAAAGAAAGCCGGAACAATTTTAAAAAAGAAGTACCAGGCCTAGGCTTTGCTATTGTAAGGGTCTTACGGGAAGTCTCTATAAATATCTTTTCTGAATGAACTATCAAATTCAACGATCATTTCCCATTAAGCTTTTTCATAATATCTTTCCGCGAAACAACCTTTCCAGTTTTTTCTTTACCCATGAGAGCACCTAAAGCAATATCTTCGTATTGCTTTTCATCGATAGCTAATACCGTACCTCCGAGTTTTTTAGCAAGCTTGGCAAGTATTTTATTACTTTTTGGATCGGCTTGAATAACTATTGCGCTCATCTCTCTTTTGTTTCATCAAATATACCTTAAATACAAAATTTCGGTTTTTATTCGTGATTATCAAATATGCTGAAAACCAGGAATGAGTTCAAGAAATGGGAATCGGAATCTGCTTAACAGTTGCAAATATTTGTTCATTTCCGATCATCTAAAATTTCAGCGTTTACCAAATGTAATTAAAAGTAATGAAAAAGCAATGCCACCTAACGCTTGACGGGTAGAATCCGTACAGAATCAAAGATCGATTT
This sequence comes from Cyclobacteriaceae bacterium, assembly GCA_035292565.1. Taxonomy (GTDB): domain Bacteria; phylum Bacteroidota; class Bacteroidia; order Cytophagales; family Cyclobacteriaceae; genus DATDPY01. Next base: position 2,779 of record DATDPY010000466.1, read on the forward strand.
TTTTAGTATATTATTCAAGATGCGATTAAGACGAGATCATGTCAAGGAGGAGTATACAGAAATAGAATTCACCAACTTTTATATGCGTTTTTTAATCCGATTATTTCTTTTAATAATATCAATTTATTCACGCATGATTAAATTCATTAATTAGCTCATTACGTAGCTCGTTGATTTACGAATTGTTCACAGCCCTGTAGGGACGACAGATCGTTAACCTCTTGATTAATGAAATGTTCGCAACGGCTGTCTCAAAAGCACGATTTGAATTTTGATGATAAAATATTCTTCGGTACACTTGGTGAATCTTGGTGTCCTGGTGCGTTTGTGGCTATGAACCAGTTTCATTTACGGCCAC
>DATDPY010000467.1:0-7205 GCA_035292565.1 Cyclobacteriaceae bacterium
ACCTATGGTAATGAAGGTAATGAAAAGCGCCGCAAGTGCAGCCAGAATGAAAGTTAAATAACCAATATCGATCCTGTAGGCAAAGTTCTGGAGCCATTTCTCCATCGACATCCAGGCTACAGGCACGGAAACAATAATTGCAATTAATACAAGGAGGACGAAATCCTTGGATATCATCATCAGGATATCATTCACGCTGGCGCCTACCACCTTCCGGATGCCGATCTCCCTGGTTCTTTGTTCGGTGGTATAGGATGCCAGACCCAGCAAACCCAGGCAGGCGATCGTAATGGTGATGATGGAAAAAACAGAAAATATTGTTCCCCGCATCTGGTCATTTTTGTACTGCTCGTCAAATTCTTCATCCAGGAATCTGAATTCGAAGGGACGGCCGGGGTATACATTCTTCCAGGCATTTTCAACTTCTGTTATGGTTTCTTTTATATTGTTCCCGCTGATCTTAATATGGACTATGCCGTTATTTTCGCGCAGCAGAAACAGGATCGGTTCAATAATATCATATAACGACCGGTGATGATAATCTTTTACCACACCTACCACTTCTGCCTGCGGGGCCTCGAGGCTTGATCCCAGGTTAAACTTCTTTCCAATTGCACTTTCCCAATTCATTCGTTTCGCCATCGATTCGGTTACCAGCACCGCCCTCGCAGTATCCGACGGGATGTCCCTGGAGAAATTCCTTCCTTCAACAATTCTCATTCCAAGGGCCGGCACGTAATCATAATCAACCGCATAAAGGTCTATCCCCCGGTCAACCATCTCACCCTTGTCATTTTCGACATACATGAGGTTCTTTCCGATTCCCTGACCCGGAGATGTGCCGGCTGTTCCCACTTCCACAACCGCCGGGATTTTTTTAAGCTCATCCCGTAACACGGGGTACTTTTGCGTCATTTCCCGGTTGAGCAGGTTAATCCTGATAATATTTTCCTTACTGAAGCCCAGGTCGGCCGTACGAAGGTATCCCAGCTGGTCATAAACGAGCCAGGTGCTGGTGATCATGGTAACCGAAATCGCAAATTGCAATATAACAAGCGCCTTTCTGAGAACGGGGCTCCCGCTTCTGGAACTTCCACTGCTATTGCTTTTCAATACATTAACCGATTTAAAGGATGACAGGAAAAATGCCGGATAGCTCCCTGATATGATCCCAAGAATAAGGGCGATGCCCAGGAGGGCCAATAAAATCTCACGCTGTAGGAATATCGCCGGGCTGATACCCTTATCGAGAAGATTATTGAACCAGGGAAGAAGCAGGATTACGATGAGAATGCTGATCAACGTCGCTGTGATGGTCAGGATCACCGATTCGGTGAGAAACTGGGCGATGAGCTGTTTCCTGGAAGAGCCCATGATCTTCCGCACACCCACTTCCCTGGCCCTCCTCATGGACCGGGCGGTGGCCAGGTTCATATAATTGATCCCTGCTATCAGGAGCATGAAAAATGCTACAGCGGAAAATATATAAACATAGGAGATGTCGCCGTTCGTACCCGCCTCACCTGCCGCCTTGGAATAGAGATGGATATCCGGGATGTTCTGCAATTCGTATTTGAACGAAACGCCAAACGGCTTAAAGATCTCGGCGCAGTATTTATCGTAGATCTGCTGGACCTTTTCCTGAAATGCAGAAGGATCCGAAAGTCCCGGGGTATATAAATAGGTGGCCACTCCGAAGTTTCCCCAACTTCCTTCCCTCCGGAAATCCTGCAGGGTGTTATAGGAAATAAATCCTTCCAGGTCGCGCAAATGTGTGTTTTTAGGGATATTCTCGATCACTCCCGTAACCTTATATCTTTGCCCCTCGCCTTCGAGGGTTTCGCCGGCCGCATCCACCTTGTCGAAGTACTTCATGGCGAGGTCCCTGGTGAGGACGATGGAATTCGGTTCATAAAGGCAGGTCACCCTGTCACCCGACAGAAATTGAAAGGAAAAAACCTGGAAGATGACCGAATCCGAATAGGCTATGTTCTCTTCATATAAATTATCTTCTCCCTTTTTGAACATCAAACGGCCGGCCTGGTTGATACGGACATATTGATCCACTTCAGGATAATCCCGTTTGGCTGCGGGCGCGAAAGGGATCTGGGCCACCGACCAGGTGAACTGGTTGTCGGTCTCGGTGATGTGCGTTACTACCCGGTAAATGTCCTTGCCCTTGTCGAAAAACCGGTCATAACTCAATTCATCCAGCACAAAAAAGAGAAGGAAGAGGCTGCAGGAAATACCCAGGGTCAGGCCAAGGACATTGATCAGGGTGTAAAACTTCCCGTTTATCAGATTACGGAAAGAGATCTTGATGAGGTTGTTGAGCATAGTCCTAGTTTTGAGTTTTGATTTGGCAAATATTTATAAAGATGAAAGGAACTGGCAAAAAGTTTCATTTCATCCTGAATTAAATTTATTAAGGTTGAAATTTACTGGATTTCAGATGAAAATAAATATGTCACCGGCAAACTTTAATAGATAGTTGAATTAAATGAGGTACCCCTTTTTGGGTGAGAAGAAGTTGGAGGTCTGAATTCTGAGGTCCGAAGTCAAAGTTTATTTTTCAAATTTAAGACTATGGAGTTCTCGAAAAGATAATATCCTTTATTCTCCAGGATCAGGTGACACACCCCTGCCCCTCTCAAGAGGGGAAGCACCCTGCTTCATGAAATCGACGCGTCTTTTAAAGGAATGAATATTCATCGATGAACAAGAGAATCCTGATTATCCAATTCTTCCGGTTCATTGATTATTGGCATAGTATTTAAATGATCGGCCTGATATTGGAGCAGAATATGTCCCCGCTTGAGAGGGGTAGGGGTGTGTATATTTTTCTAGTCTAATGAAAAGTAGAAAATAAATAACTGACATTCAATTATTTAAAAATAATGCAATTATAACAAAATTTCATTCCGACAGAAGTTTATCCATATAGGGTACAAATTCTTCAATATACCGTTCATAATAGATCCCGGTGCCCGGACCGCTGAACCCAGTGTGGATCCGCCGTATATTTCCATTCCGGTCGATGATAATTGCCGTAGGAAATGCGATCATTCCTTCCAGCATGGGCAGGGCTTTTGCGGTGCTCCCAGCCCCACTCCGGCCGGCAATAACAAAATCATATTCAACGCCGAGTTTTTCCTTCATCTGTCTGATCCTGCCGCTGGCGTATGCAAAATCATCTTTCCTTTCGAAGGCAAGCCCGAGAATCTCCACGCCTCTTTGACGGTTTTTTCGATACCAGTCGTTCATGAAAATCGTCTCATCCATGCAATTGGGGCACCAGGTGCCGAATACCTGAAGAATGAGCACCTTCCCGCGAAATTTCTCATCATCGGGCGTGACCGGCTTTCCGTCGAGGCCCGGAAAGCTGAAATCAATTTTTGTATACTCCGGTTTAAGAAATGTCAGCGAATCCATTGAAGGTAATTCGGCATCGTTATTCTTCACGGCCGTCCAGGGTTGGCTCCAGGTTTTTCCCGACCAGTACATACCGGTCATTGAATCGCCCGACATGCGTGCCTTAAAGAGATAGGCATGTTCGCCGTCGAAGGTGCTGAGCCGCAGTGAATCGCCGTCAACTTCTCCGTCGAGGTAGCGGTAATCGCCGGAGGTGAGAAGGAACGTACCGGATAAATGTGCACCCTCCGTTTCGAAAACACCGATGGCATGGGTGGTATCAGATTCATTGGCAAAAACCGTCTCCCACTTTCCGTCCGGGTTAACAGGATTAACGGGATTAGGAGTAAACCGGTATGTTTTGCCAAATTCGGCGCGGAATGGAATTATATAATCGGCGACATAATTTTTTACCCAGTAACCGGCAAGTGTTTCCTTTTCGGGGTATGCAATAATCTTTGTATCAAAAATATGCATGGGGAAAACTATTGAATCTCCCGCACGGGTTATGATACCACAATTGAGGCGTTCCTCACCGTTGATGAGATAAACGGATTGGGTTCCGGAGCTATCATCTTTGATTTCCATCATAAATGGGAGCTCCTGACCCTGCGTGAAGATGACGGCGCGCCAAATGCCCTTGGTGATTTTGCCGGTTTTTCCCTGGTCGCCTCCACAACCGGAATTTAAACTTGCCAGCATAATTCCTGATAAAACGGATAAAAAAGTGAAACGCATGAAATATATCGTTTGGTGAAAGGTGAAAATACTCAGGAATCGATGAATCTGTAATATGCTGTGGAAAAAATTAAGCAAGCAACAGCTTGTAAGGAAGAAAATAAAAACCAGCATAAGGTTTTATTCTTTTCATCCCATAGGAACCTAGGGTACATCGGCTCTCGCATAGAATCTTTATTCTATACGTACCTCCGTAACTATGTAGTAAAAGGTTTTAAATAAAAGATACACTGGGGCTAAGTAAATACATTTATTCATATCTCAGCGCCTCCACCGGATTCGCCCGCGCCGTCTTCAACGCCTGCCAGGTAATCGTCAGCAACGCGAGGCTGACTGCAATCAATATCGCAATGATGAAAATATCCGGCCCCAGTGTAATATGATAAGCGAAAGTCTCCAGCCATTTGTTCATCACGTACCAGCCGATAGGGCATGCGATTATGGCTGCTAACACGATCCATTTCAGAAAATCCCAGGAGAGCATGGCATAAATGGTTTTAACGGTTGCTCCCAGGGTTTTGCGGATGCCGATTTCTTTTGTGCGTCGGGAAACCATGAAAGATGACAGGGCAAAGAGACCCATACAGGCGATGATGATAGCCAGCCAGGTGAAATACCCGATAACAGTCGCTAATCGCTCATCACTTTTGTATTGTCTGTCAAAAGATTCATCCAGGAAATCATATACAAATGGCTTTGAACCATAGACTTTTTTCCATTCAACTTCAATGATTTTGAGTGTAGCCGGAATATTGGAGGATGAGATTTTAATATTTGCGGTCTGCATGGGAATTACCCACCCCATACATAAAGGTTCGATTTTATGATGAAGGGATTTAAAATGAAAGTCCCGTATAATACCTATTATCTTAAGCGGCCTCATGCTATGAAGATCATTCCACTGTATTATTTTACCGATGGGTGAATCAATTCCAAATTCACGGACTGCTGCTTCATTTAATAAAATACCTTGTATATCATTTGAGGTTTCATCTCTTCTATCCCCAATCCTGTCAAGCGAAAAATTTCTCCCATCGGAAATTTGGATGCCCATGACTCCCAGGTATTCCTGGTCAATTAAAAAGGACCCCATTGTTCTTTTTATTCCATCAATCTCGTATGTAATTGTAGGTACATAAACCCCTGGAATGCCTGCGGAATACGCCACTTTCAGGATATCCTGATTCTGGATCAACCTTTCCTTAAAAGTTTCTCTTAGAGAATACTGTTCAGGGAAATTGGATGGTGTATTAATAGTAATTATTTGTTCTTTTTTAAATCCCAGGTCCCTTGTCCTGGCATATTGCAGTTGACGTAAAGAAGTGATAATGCCGATAATCAATATAATAGTTATTGAAAACTGGAATGTCATCAGAGTCTTTCTGAATATGATTCCTCCGGAACCCTTGTTTATATGCCCTTTCATTAAGGTGATTGTCTTAACAGTAGTCAAATAAACCGCAGGGTATATTCCTGCGACTATTCCAATGGCAACTACACTTGATATTACCAGCGCCCAGACAATAGGTCGATTCAATTCGGCAATATTGAAGTTAATCATTGTCATCCGGTTAAATTTTGATAAAAAGACTTGCACGAGAGTCAGGGCAATAATCAATGCGATAAATGAAATGATGATAGATTCAGTAATAAGCTGATATCTTAACAACGATATGGAAGAGCCGGCTATTTTTTTAATCGCTACTTCGTTTGTCCGCAGGGTAGCCCTGGCAGTTGTGAGGTTGATATAATTGATGCAGGCAATTACAAGTATTAATATGGCAACAACGAAATATATCTGAATCGATTTCAGGTCGCCATGCAATCCGTATTGTAAATTTTGAATAGCACCCGAAAAATATATGTCTTTTAAGGGCCGGATGTGAAAATGCTTGAATTCGATGTCAAATAGGTTGCCGTCGTTAATTTCCGTTAATACATTATTAATTTTTTCTTCAACCTGGCTATCATCAATTTCATCGTTCATCAATAAATAGGTGGCACTCCAGAGCCATGAATTTCGCGCCAAATTGTTGAGATCCCTATCCGGATAGACTTTAGCAATACTTTCCTGGGAATACAGAACGTCAACTTCAATATGGGAGTTCTTTATATCCCTGATAATTCCCGTAATCCTGAACTGATGGTCAAGGACTACAATATTTTTCATCATGGGATTAATATCGCCGAACAGCTTTTTGGCAGCGCTTTCAGTCAAAACCACAGTAAATGGATCCGTCAGGGCAGACTGGGGATCGCCCAGAATAAAAGGCATAGTGAATACTCCAAATGTAGTGCTGTCTGCATAGAAAGCACTAACCTCAATCTGTTTTGATTCTTCCGGATGATCAGCCGGAACATAAGATATAAAACCATTGCCCCCTAAGGCTAACCGGGTAATGCTTTCAATTTCAGGTACCTTGTCTTTCACATATGTTCCAACGATTGGCGGAAGTTTTCCATAGTCATCCCCTTCCAGGCGATAGATCCTGTCATAGTTCGCATTGAATTTGTCATAGCCCATCTCGTGGTGCACATAAAGCATGATCAGGATAAAGGCCATGATCCCGATTGCCAGGCTGAAAATATTGATCAGGGAGATCAGCTTGTTTCTCCACAGGAGCCGGAGGGTGATGACGAGGAAGCTGCGTAACATGGGTAGTGCTTGTTTATGCTTCAGAATTGAATACTATTCTGATGCCATTCTTGCAAGGTATTGAATATCAATGACCTGGTAAAATTTTTTTTATGAATTGTATCAAAATGAAACGGCGGGCTGTGTTGGAATGAAACAGTAGCTTTAGAAAACTGAATTCAGACTTTTATTATTAAAAGTGAAAGTTTTTTCAGAGTATATCTCTTGAAAATTACAAGTTAATTAAAGGAATGGCGTCTCTCTGGCATTAAGGAAATGTCTGTGCGGTGATCTGGATATCTCTAAGTTATAATAGCAAAATATTATATCCTGCCCAATTTTGGGGGACCCTCCCCTTCGCTACGCTTCGGAGGAGCAGGCCGGCTCGCCCACTGGCCGTTCCGCACAAGGCCGGCCCGGC
>DATDPY010000468.1:0-14668 GCA_035292565.1 Cyclobacteriaceae bacterium
CGAATAAACTGACCACGCTGATCCTTTCGAAACCGGTTTTGCAGAACTGGCCGCAGCCATTCCTCTTTGAGCTTTCGAATGCTGAAAAAGAATCGGGCTGCATTTTCATGGAAAGGCTGAGGATCGTCGACAATATCCCGATTATGTATGATGTGAATTATCTGCCGAACATCAACCTCCCCAGGTTTACTTCCCGGCGGTTCGAGAACAGGTCGCTGTTCGATATGCTTCGCCGGAATTACGGCATTGAAGTGACGGGAGGAGAGCAGAAGATCTGGGCCATGCGTGCCGAAGGAAAAGTAGCCGGTTATCTCCAGGTTTCAGAAGGCGATCCGGTTGTACATATGCAGCGGATGCTGATGACGAACCGGCCGGGCTATAAATTTTATTCCTCACTCTACTGTTCGACAGAGCGGTATTTTTTGTTTGGGTCGTTTTAAAGGCGTGAAAAACCCTGGAGGTTTTGCCGGACGCGCTGGCCTGTGAGCAAACTTCCAGGGTATTTTTTTTCAGGTGATCTCCGGTAAAAGACGAGATGCAACTCTCCCCTTGTCCCGCTTCGAGCGGGATAAGGGGAGTCCCGAAGGGGAGGGGATTATTTTACTCATTCTTTTTAAATATCCCTTAAACTTTGTTAAAACTCTCATGAAATCTTCGAATACCTCTTCGCTTTGGTTTTTCTGAAATGCTAGTATTGTCTTTTTAAACGGTAGAATTTAAGTAAGACAGAATTAAATAAATAACTAAAATAAAACAGGAATAAAAGTATCCCTTCCCTTTTGCCAGGCAGACAGTTTCATATCGAATAATTATGATAATCTTACCGGGGCACCCGATCAATTGCCACGCCCTTTAGGGCTTGGTTAAAATAGTAATTCATGTTATCAGGGCTTTAGCCCTTATTTCACATTTGAAATGGGCCAAGGCCCTTAAATATCTCCTGAACTTAAAGTTCCAAACCCTAAAGGGCCTGGCAATTAATAATTCCCTTGCTATAGTGACACAGTCTAAGGGGAGAGCAATGACGTATTTATAACGAATTCCCGACAAACGACGAGAATAAATCGCAAAATGTATTCTGTAACGAAACTTTACCTGAAAGCGGTGAATCGAGATTTGCGAGTCGAATAAGGTACGGATCCCTTCATGAATTAATATAAAGCCGAATATCCGTAGCAATCATTCCCGCGGCCATGGCAGCTTGCAGTCCGAAATCCCCGTCTTCGAAAACCTGGCAATATTGCGGTTCAACATTCATTTTCTCAGCGCATTTCAGGAAGGTATCCGGGGCGGGCTTGGGCTTTGAAATTTCCTCTTTCCCGACAACGATGGTGAAATACCTGTCGAGACCCATAGCCTTCATTGCCTTCCAGGAATGCCCGGATGGGCTGCCAGTCCCGATCGACATGGGGAGTTTACTGAAATTGTCCTTCACTATCTTAAATACAGGCTCGATCATGGTTAGCTTGGGAATTTTACTTTCATAGATCCGCTCCTTCTCATCGGAAAGTTTATCGGGATCGAAATCGCCATTCATAAGCTCCCTGATTTCCCTGAATATCCTGTCCGACGACATGCCTGCATGGGCATAAAAGAAATTTTCGGTAAAATCGAAGCCGATCTTCGTGCAGACTTCCCTCCAGGCCTCATAATGAAGCGGCATGCTGTCGACCAGGGTGCCGTCAAGGTCAAAAATTAGCCCCCGGGCCCGGGGGTCAACGGTTAATTCCATCATAGATCATTGTTATTAAAAAATCCGAAACGGATGCAAGGCTATCCATTATCGATTAAATTTGGAAATAATAAAGTTATTTTTTTAAACTAAATTTTTTTAATTAAGATGAATTTACCCTTCAGCACAGAACAATTCACAGCAGTTTTCGAAAAGTATAATAAGGCTGTATTTCCCATGCAGATAATTTTTTATCTGATGGCTATCCTGGCCATTTATTTATTTACGCGGAAAAACGTCACGGCAGGAAAAATGGTTTTCGCCATACTGGCAATTTTGTGGTTATGGATGGGAATTGCATATCACCTTGTTTTTTTCACTTCGATCAATAAGGGAGCGTACCTGTTTGGGATATTGTTTATTTTGCAGGGCCTGCTGTTCATCTATTCAGGCGTAATTAGAAACAAATTTGCTTTTACCATTCAATTTGATATTTACGGAGTATCCGGGATCCTGCTTCTTCTGTTCGCTCTTTTGATCTACCCGGTTATTGGACATTTTGCCGGCCATGCCTATCCTGCCTCACCCACTTTCGGACTCCCGTGTCCCACAACCATTTTTACCTTTGGATTATTGCTGCTGGTGAGTAAAATAATTCCGGCCTATGTTTTAGTCATTCCCTTTCTTTGGTCGTTGTTGGGATTTTCAGCGGCATTTTCGCTGGGAATTTATGAGGACACCGGATTACTGATATCCGGGCTGATCTCGGTTCCAATGATATTAATTCGCAATAAAAAAATTATTCGCCATATATGAAAAGACACAATACCTGTTTTAATGCTTTGGATATAATTGTATATTTATCCTGATGAAAAAACAAATCCTGGCCATATTACTGTTATTTTCCTTCCATGCCCTGATCATGCATGATATGATTCCGCATCACCATCATGACCAGGAAGATATAGCGATTCTGCATAATCATGACCATAATAATGACAGGGAGGCAGAGATTGATCCTGATCATCCGTTTAAAATCCCTGCTCATCAGCATATTTCCGGAGCAGAAGATTTTAATATCCTCAGATCCCAGCAAAGCTTCAGCTTTGCTGTCAAAATAATTGGTTCATTTATTATCCCTTCTACTAATTTTCTTTCCACATTTATATTGACAAAATTTGTAAAGCAGATACTTTGGCCTCTTTGTAAAATACCGATCTGTTCCTATCCATTCATTATTTCTCCGAATGCGATGAGAGGATCTCCTTCCAATCTCTGATTTTCCGGGAATATCCCCTGTTCCCTTATTTAATCCTTAATTATTTCTCCGAACTGAAATTTGATTTACTTATTGATCAAATTAATATGAAATCATCCATCTCCTGTGTATTGGTAATAGCGGCAATATCCGCCTGCCAGAATTTTGGTCGAGATTCTCTAAAACCAGCCGGCAATAATTCCGGTGGTCAAAATCCGGCCAACCCGGAAATCTCTTCGCTCAGTTATAATTTGTTTACAGAAAATGTGGAATTATTCGTTGAATTCCGGCCCTTCGTAAAGGGATATGAAACTTCTTTTGCAGCGCATTTAAATGATGTCGAATTTTTTAAACCCTTTGATCGCGGTTCATTGAAAGTAATATTAGAAAACGAAGTAAACCACTTTGAAAACACCGCCGATTCGCCTACCGTTCCCGGGATTTTCCGCCCCGTTCTTACTCCTGACAAAGAAGGCGTTTATTCACTGACATTTCAGTTTCTATCAGAAGAGATCACTGAGACATTAACCATCGATTCCATAAACGTTTTCAATTCCGCTGAAGAAGCGATGAATATGGCTTCTGATACCCCTGAGGAGGGGGTAATTACATTTCTTAAAGAACAGACGTGGAAAACTTCCTTTGCAACTATGGAAATGCGTCCGCGGGTTTATTATACGGTAATCAATTCATCTGCCAAAATTAAAGCACAGCCTCAGTCACAGGTATTATTAAATGCACAATCGGCTGGCCAGGTTAGTTTGTTCAGGGTTATCGGCGAAAAGGTTTCGAAGGGCGCACTGCTGGCTGTAATCTCAGGGGCAGGGATAGATAACCATCTTTCGGTGAGGATAAATGAAATCCGGATTGCCTACGAAAAGAGCAAGGCCGATTACGACAGGACTTTACCACTCGCGGAGACAAAGGTCTTGTCGCAAAGGGACTTCCTCGAAATCAGGTCCCGTTATTTGCAGGATTCGGTAAGATATTATCAATTGGCAAAAAATATTTCACAGGATGGGTTAAGAATAGTCTCTCCGATTCAAGGTATCATCAGTCAAATCAATGTGAAAAACGGAGAATACCTTGAAGCCGGAAGCCCCGTCATTCAAATTACCAGTGACACCGATTTATTGATCGAAACCTATGTTAATCAGTCGGATTATTACCTTGTCCCCGGAATATTCGATGCTCATTTCAGGGTCCCATCAAGCGATAAAACGTTTGCACTTACTCAATTACAAGGGAAAAAAATAGCCGGTAATGCTTTTGTGACCGGCTTAATTACCAGGATCCCGGTATCGTTTTCCATTTCCAACAAAGGGGAGTTAATGCCTGGAATGTTTCTGGAAGCCTTCCTTTTAACAAATAAGACAAATAGCGCACTTGTCATTCCATTAACAGCAATCATTGAAGAGCAAGGCCAATACTTCGTATATGTACAGACCAACGGGGAATCCTTTGTGAAAAGACAGGTGAGTATTGCCAATATTGACGGGATGAATTCCGAAGTCACCGCCGGCTTGCATGCGGGTGAACGGGTGGTTGTTAAGGGAGCCTACCAGATAAAACTATCATCCATGTCGGGGGCTTTACCGCTACATGGTCATACCCATTAATAAAAAAGTCATGCTGAATACAATTATACAGGCTTCTTTAAAGAACAGGATATTTGTCTTGTTCACGGCATTTATACTCCTGGCGGGAGGCAGTTATATCACCACCCAAATGGAGGTGGATGTTTTTCCAGATCTGACGGCCCCGACGGTCGTAGTGATCACTGAAGCTCATGGGATGGCTGCCGAAGAGGTAGAGCGGCTCGTTACATTTCCCATTGAAACTGCAGTTAACGGTGCGACCAATGTGCGCAGGGTACGTTCCTCCTCGGCAACAGGTGTCTCGATCGTCTGGGTGGATTTTGATTGGAACACGGACATTTTCAGGGACCGGCAGATTGTCAGCGAAAAAATATCGTCAATTGTTGAGAGGCTGCCCGAAAATGCCGGCAGACCTGCACTTGCTCCGCAGTCATCGATAATTGGTGAAATATTACTGATAACGGTGTCCTCTGATTCCTTGTCATTAATTGAATTACGGACACTTGCCGACTGGCAGATAAGAAATCGACTGCTGGCTGTCGCCGGGGTATCGCAGGTTATTGTTATCGGAGGCGAATACAAACAGTACCAGATCGAGGCTGATCCCGGAAAGATGGATTATTACAAAGTCAATTTTGATGAATTATTGTCAGCCTGCGAAAAGATGAATCAAAATGCTACCGGGAGCTTTATCAATGATTTTGGCAATGAATATGTGATCCATGGCATAGTACGGACGTCTAACCTGATTGAAATCGGCAACAGTGTTGTGAAAATTCATAATGGACAGCCGGTTTCCATCAATGATGTTGCAGAGATTAATATAGGATCCGCCCCTAAGATCGGGGCAGGGTACCTCAACAGCAGGCCTGCTGTGGTCATGACTGTGTTGAAACAACCCGATACGAATACATTGCTTTTGACAGAGAAAATTGAACAGGCAATCGGCAGCCTTAAGGAAACCATTCCCCACGGAGTACAGATCCGTACTGATGTATTCCGGCAGGCAGATTTTATATCAAGAGCCGTGAATAATGTAACCCGCGCGCTTATCGAGGGAGGTTTTTTTGTTTGCATCGTGCTTTTTTTGTTCCTGTTAAATTTCAGGGCCACGGTGATTTCCCTGATCGCAATTCCGCTGTCGCTTATCGTATCGGTCATTACATTAAAATTACTGGGTTTAACATTGAACACCATGTCGCTGGGCGGCATGGCCATAGCGATTGGTGTTCTTGTCGATGACGCCATCATCGATGTGGACAATGTCCTCAAGCGACTTAAGCAAAATGCCCTCAAGCCGGGCGAGGAAAGGCAACCTTCGCTTACCGTGGTTTTTAATGCCTCGAAGGAGATCCGTGCTTCTATCATCAATGCAACATTGATTATTATCGTGGCTTTTGTACCCATGTTTTTTCTTTCCGGCATGGAAGGACGACTTCTCAAGCCCCTGGGAATTTCCTTTATCGTTTCGCTTTTTGCCTCCCTACTGGTGGCGATCACCTTAACTCCCGTATTATGCAGCTATTTGCTGACAGGTGAAAAACAACTGTCGGGACATCAGACCGGAACCCGGTGGGTGCGTTTGCTGAACAATTGGTATGAGAATGCGTTAATCAATGCATTGAAAATAAAGAAATGGCTTATTGCAAGTGCATTCGGTCTTTTTATCCTATCGATGATATTAAATTTCAGGTTCGGCCGCAGCTTTCTTCCGGAATTCAACGAAGGTATGCTTACATTAAGTACCGTCAGTTTACCCGGAATCTCATTGGAAGAAAGCAATGAGATGAACCTGCTGATTGAGAGCGAACTGCTTGACCTGCCTGAAATAAATACAGTTGTAAGGCGCACTGGTCGCGCCGAATTGGACGAGCATGCCCAGGGAGTCTTCTCCTCGGAAGTCGATGTGCCGTTTACAATTACGGAGAGGTCAAAAGATTTATTCCTGACAGATTTACGTCAAAGGATGGCATCGGTAAGGGGAATTAATGTCACCGTCGGCCAGCCCCTCTCACATCGAATCGATCACATGCTTTCCGGCACCCGCGCCAATATTGCCATTAAGGTCTTTGGAACTGATCTGCAGAAAATGTTCTCTATTGCCAACTCCATTCAAAGCAACATAAAAGAGATTGAAGGGCTGGTGGACCTAAGCGTGGAACAACAGGTAGAAATACCCCAGTTGCAGATTAAACCCAGGCGCGAGATGTTAAAGCAGTATGGAATACCCGTGAATGAATTTACCAGGTTTATTGATGCGGCTTTCGCAGGAGAGAAAGTCTCGGAAGTTTATGAGGAAAATATGAGTTTCGACCTTGTTTTTCGGTATGATGAAAAATACAGGAGATCCATTGAATCGGTAAAAAATATCCTGATTGACACTTACAATGGTGAAAAGGTTCCATTAAAGGAAGTCGCCGACATTGTTTCTGCATCCGGTCCCAACACCATCAGCCGCGAAAATGTGCAGCGCAAGGTTGTGGTTTCAGCTAATGTTTCAGGCCGGGACCTGCGCAGTGTGGTTACTGAAGTTCAGAAAATCGTAAATGAAAAAATAAACCTTCCGGAGAATTACTATGTAGAATACGGCGGGCAATTCGAAAGCGAAGCAAGGGCTTCAGGCTTGTTGTTTTATACATCCATACTGGCCATTCTCGTAATATTCCTCCTGTTGTATATGGAATTTAAAAATACCCTGGTTTCCGGAATAATCCTGCTGAACATCCCGCTCGCTTTAATCGGAGGAGTGGTCAGTATCTGGCTTACTTCGGGAGTCCTCAGCATTCCAACCATCATCGGGTTTATAACCCTTTTTGGAATTGCAACCCGAAACGGCATATTACTTGTGTCGCGTTATAATGCATTGCAAGAGGAGGGAATGCCGCTTAATAAAGCAGTCATCGAAGGATCGCTTGATCGGCTGAACCCCATCCTGATGACCGCTTTGACGGCTGCGCTTGCTTTAATACCCCTGGTTGTGGCCGGCGAAAAACCTGGAAATGAAATCCAAAGCCCAATGGCCGTTGTGATCCTGGGGGGGCTATTCAGCTCAACCCTGTTGAATATATTTATTGTTCCAGCCGTGTATTTACTCATAAAATCTAAAGCAACAAAAGATGTATAATACCTTCTTTATCATATTGCTGAGTATAACCTGCCTAGCAGGATATTCACAAACGCTCGACAGCCTGGTGATGAGTGTTGAACGGAATAACCCAAATATCAGGGCACAGGAAAATTGGCTCAAAGCCGTGAAATTGAAATCCAGGATTGGGATTTATCCTGATAATCCCGAGGTAGTCTATCAATATCTATGGGGTAATTCCAAAGAATACGGCGATCAAAAAGAATTTGAGGTAATCCAGTCCTTCCGGCTTCCAATGTATTATACACAAAAATCCGCGATGCAAAACCTTCGGTATGATCAGGAAGAAATGCTCGCTGCAAGTACAAGGAATAAAATACTCCACCAGGCACGAGTGGAATATTTTTCACTTGCCTGGCTTGTCCGGCGGGATTCATTACTGAGTGAAAGGCTGCAGGATTCGGAAAAACTGGTTTCCTTATTAGAATCGGGTTTTGAAAAAAATGAAATTCCGCAAACGGTTCTGGATAAGGGGAAAATTTTTTATTTAAATACGCGTAATGAGTGGCACAGGGTGCGGGCGGAAATGGAGATCCATAAAGAAAACATAAAACAGCTCAATGGGGGTGAGTTGCCCGGCATCTCATCCTATGAATACCCGCCGGACTGGATGCTGACAGATCTGGATTCTTTGATAGCGTATATGGAAAGCCGGAATCCGGAGATTCTTTCCGCCCGGCTGCTAATGGGCATCAGCGAAAAACAGGTGCAATTTGAAAAAGCGAGTAGCTATCCAATATTTGAAACCGGGTATAAATCGGAGACTATTCTAAATCAGAAATTAAAAGGTATTCATGCAGGGATATCCATTCCATTATGGGAAAACAAAAACCGGGTGAGCGAAGCAAGGCTCGAAAATATTTGGACGCGATCATATTTCGACAAGGTGAAATCCGAAGAAATAGCCAGGTTGAAAAATACCTATCTTCATGCGCTGACTCTTTATGAGAACTACAACCGTATGAAGGAGATTACCGCTGTACCCGGAATGATGAATAGCAGTCTGCAATTATTACAATCAGGCCAGATCTCATTCCTGGAATATTTAACCGAGGTACAATTTATTTATGAATCATTGGAGAATTTCCTGTATAATGAAAGGGAATATTATTCCGCATTATCAGAGATCAGGACGTTTTTCATATCCGGGTATTAATAAGCATAAATATTCTGTATCGCCGATTTAAAGCATTCCACGAATAAATAGCTTGCAGTATGAATCAATACAGGATTGATTGTTTCGGATTCAGCTGGGTGGCCTACGTATTTGTAAGGCGGGTTTCCTTAAATAATAAATTCGGGTTATTTGTAAATGTGGTCATTATCAAATGGTCTATTGGATTATTGAATGATTCAGGCAAGGCGTTGTTGGATATTAAATCATAAAAACCGAAACATGGCAATTGTTGTGTTTTCTGCAGTTACGGTACGATAAAATGCCCGCCCGTGCATCAGGATATGGGTTGTTGTTAAACAATTAAGGATTAATTAAATCATTATATCAACAGACTCAGGTACAATTATTCTCGCAGGTGTTTCAATTGGTTTCCGGCGCAATCAGCGTATCAGCAGGCATGTAGGTAAAAACGATTTTCTTTTGCGAAATTTCTTCCAGCATCGGCCTCAGGATCAATTCGGCGTTGGTATTGGTTTGTTCCAGGATCCCTCCCTGTATGGCGCTTGTCAGAATCTGTTTCTCTGCAGCCTGGTATGCCTTTTCAATTACGGATTTCGTTTCCGTGTCGTCGGAAAATATCCGGCTCCACCAGCTTTTTCGTTCAAAATCGTATATCCGGGTTTTATCCAAATCGAGCTTATAATAGCAAATCTCGGGTTCCGGCAAATGGATGTAAACCGTGTCACTTTCTTCCCGTATATCCAATTCCGTTAATTTCAGGAAATCGATACAGCCGACTGCTTCTCCGCGTGCGATGAGCGCTACTTTCATGTCGGGGGAAAAGTCATAATAACGAAGCGATGCGGAAGCGGTTATTTTACCGCTGCTCAAGGCCTGATAGTCATATATTTCATTGTAATTATACCTGACCAGTTCTAGCCGGCCGAGTTTTTCAACTTTTTCAAGTATAGTAGTGGTATTTACTATTTCAACCCCGGGCGTCCGTTTACCCCATGGATTAAAACCCATTGACCAGACGAGCAGGGCGGCAAGCAATAGTATCCAGGGCACGAAGAACAGGATGATTTTCCAGTGACTCATTTTATTTTAATCATGTTTATTTAACTAAGTTACTGAAATTTGGAAGGAATTGATTGGCGATAGTGATTGAGTATGGGAGGATTCGGGGAATCGTATAATCGCCTGCCCACGATTGATGTATCGAAAGAGGGAGAAGTTGGTAGTTGGCAATTTCGATTCCTTCGAAGACCTCGATTTAACCAATTACAAATAACCAGCAATCAGTAGCCAACAAACGACATCAGGCTTGATAGGCGGTAGATACCGTATCCCCCCCATGCCCCGTCCAATTCGTATGGAAGAATTCCCCCCGCGGCTTGTCGATCCTTTCGTAAAGATGGGCGCCGAAATAATCACGCTGCGCCTGGAGGAGGTTGGCAGGCAGCCATGCCGAGGTGTATCCGTCGAAATAGGCAAGTGCTGAGCTCATCGATGGCACGGGTATTCCGTGGTTGACGGCGGCCGCGATAACCCTTCTCCAGGAAGCTACGGAAGATTCCATTTTTCCCCTGAAGTAGGGATCGAGAAGGAGGTTATTCAGGGAAGGATTTTTATCGAATGCTTCCTTTATCTTGCCCAGGAAGGCAGAACGGATAATACATCCGCCTCTCCACATCATGGCAATTCCTCCGTAATTCAGCTGCCATCCGAATTCCCTGGCTGCGGCGCGCATCAATTCATATCCTTGCGCATAGGAAACGATCTTGGATGCGTACAGCGCCTTGCTGATATCATCGATGAATGTCTTTCGGTCGACTGTTGCTGAATTTTTGGCTTTTGGATATAAAGCGGAAGCATTTACCCTGTCATCTTTCATCGATGAAAGCATCCTGGCGAATACCGCCTCGCCGATCAGGGTCAGAGGTGACCCGAAATCCAGGGCCGTGGTAACCGTCCACTTTCCTGTGCCCTTCTGGCCCGCCTTATCCAGGATCTTCCCTACAATCGAAGCGCCGTCTTCGTCTTTGTAGGCAAGGATATCCCTGGTTATCTCGATCAGGTAGCTGTCGAGGTCGCCCTTGTTCCAATCTGCAAATACCTTGTGCATCTCATCATCGGACAGGCCCGCTATGGATTTCATGATATGGTAGGCCTCGCAGATCAACTGCATATCCCCGTATTCAATTCCATTGTGGACCATTTTCACGAAATGCCCGGCTCCGTTTTCACCCACCCAGTCACAGCATGGTGATCCATCTGCTACCTTCGCTGCGATCGACTGAAAAATTGGTTTGATAACCGGCCAGGCGGATTTGGAACCCCCGGGCATCAGCGATGGGCCCTTCAAGGCGCCCTCTTCGCCACCGGAAACTCCGGAGCCAATAAATAATAATCCTTTGCTTTCAACATATGCAGTACGCCGGTTTGTATCCGGGAAGTGCGTATTCCCTCCGTCAATTAAGATATCTCCTTTGTCGAGGAGCGGAATGAGCTGGTCGATGAGCTGGTCCACCGGACTGCCTGCCTTCACCATCATCATGATCTTCCGGGGCTTTTGAAGGCTTTTTACAAATTTTTCAAGATCATCCGTGCCGAAAAAATTCTTTCCTTTAGCCCGCCCATTTATAAATTTATCGACGATCCCTTCTTCTACGCCTTTAACGGTCCGGTTGTAAACTGAAACCCTGAATCCCTTGCTTTCCATATTGAGGGCGAGGTTTGACCCCATCACAGCCAGTCCGATCATACCAATATCTGAGAGTTTTTCCATGGGTAGTGTATTTAAGCGTTAATCATGTTCAAACCTGTCGCGGCAGGACCATAGCCCCAATGCCGGGTTCGAAATATAATAAATTTCTTCACCATCCTGCATTTTATTATAACCTTCTTTTAGCTTTCCGGGCGCATACCGGCTTATAGCCGTTTCCAGGTTTTCGTAGTTATAGTGGACGCCTTCCACTTCTTCCCGGCTGAGTTTTCCGGGGCAATAGGTTATGGAGAATCTTCCATCGGACGATCCATGGATAAGGTGGGCGGCAGCGCTGAGATTTGACTGCAAATCTTCATTTTTGCCGGTCAGTTCCAGTATTTCTTCCGTTGTCCGATAGCCGTATTTCCTGATCAGCAGGTCAATCGTTTTATCTTCCCCGAATTTGCCGACCCCAGGAGCGATCACCAGCAATTCTCCGCCATCTCTGATCGCCATGCGCGACCGGTATACGCTTTTATTCCCAAGCCAGGTGCTGTGGAATTCAACCGGATCGAGGTAAACGACCACCTTGGCAAGAGGTTTCTCCAGCAATTCGATATTCAGCTTAGCCGAGAATGCGGCAGCTTTTTGAAAACATTCTATATCATCGCCGGCATACAATCCTTTGAGAACGGGTCTTCCCTTTTCATCCTTGCCGACTACGGTGAGAATATATACGATCGGGATTGAGGAGGTAAATTTCTCGGACGCCAGGTTGAGCACCCTCCGCACAGGATTATCGGTCCTGCCCATCAGGTTTTCCGCACCTACCACGGCCCCTAGGAAATGGCTTTTATGGATTGCCGCAGGCCCGCCAGTCCCGATCAGAATGTTTTTATTGTATCCTGCCATGCCGGCTACCTCATGGGGGACGACCTGCCCGATCGAGAGAATCAGGTCATGCCCTCCTTCCGGGATCATCCGGTTGAGCTGGGCGGGCCATGGATAATTTACCCGGTTTCCGGATACCTCGCTGATGAAATCCCCCGGAAGCTCGCCAACGGTTACCACATCGGTCCGCCAGTTATGCACGCGAAATAACCCGGCGGGGATATTACCGAACATCGTTTTAATTTCCTTTTCACCCATGGCATGATGCGTTCCTAGAGCCGGGAGAATATCGGTGAGTGATTTACCCAGGATCCGGTAGATTGAATTGGTGATGCTTCCGGAAAAAGAATGGATGCGCGTAATATCCGGGGGAATGGCCATTACCTTCTTCCTGTCACCCAACGCATGCAATGCGGACTCCAGTTCCCTGTCAATCTCGGCCTGGTTTATTCCTGCATCCGGCTTTTCTATATCGAGCAATACCATATGAGGCGATTTACCACGGTGGTTTATCCGGGAGGCTCTTGTCGAAACGGGCGATCAGCTTCTTTTCATAGGCCCCCGCATATTTTCCTTTCAGAAACCTGTCGATTCCTTCGGTAAGGAATAAATCCCAGGATTTTTCCTCCTCGCCCGGAATGATCGGGAAGAAAAGCACGCCGTTCTTTTTTGCTGCTTCCATATCTCCGGGAGCATCGCCGACCATAAGGATATTGTGGTCATCGTATTTTCCTTTGGCGGCAAGGGCAATATGTTCCTTTTTTGACCCATGTTCCTGTCCTGCGATGAAGCGCGTATACCGGGCGAGATCATTTTCATTCCATTCCGATTCCAGGGCCTGAAGGGGAGTTGAAGAAACAACCATGATGTCGGCATGGTCCTGCAATTTTATGACCGATTCCCTCAAACCCGGGTAAGGGGGCATATCATGGACCATATCGGCAATTGCATTGTTCACAGCCTTTGACCAGAGGAGCGCAAGATCGAGGATGGGATCATTTTTTTCCAGGGCAACCGCCTGAAGGGCAGGGTTGCCGAGCTTGGTTTCAGCCTTAATCCATTCCGTAAGGCTGGTCATGTCCGGAAGTTCAATTTTCCTGGCCCTGACTTCCTTCCGGTTTTTTAACAGCCTGATGACTTCAACCAGGGCGATGAAACGATTCACTCCCCTCGATTTCGAATACAGATTAACAAATTCCCATGCTTCACGGGCATATTTGGAAATGGTCTGCAATTTCCAGTAAAGAATTGTATTCGGGCAAAAACATTCCTTATGCTTGATTTCCATGGTATCGAATGCGCATCCGTCGGAATCGATGCCCACAAAAAAACCCTGTGACGGCTCCAGGTCCTTTAAAGCTTCCTGTGCTTCAGATTTCAAATCTTTATTTTTCATTTATTTCAAATATGCTTCAGGAACATATTCCTTTAGTTTTTTATCTGCAAAAATATGCCTGAAGACGGTAAATCTTTGTTTGCCATTGATCAACGGGACCGAGACCCAGTCCTCGCCAACCAGAGGTTTTACATAATCAATAAAATCATCGGTTACATCGGTCTTGTTCTTTGTAATCCAGTTATTCGGGAATTTACGTTCGGACAAAGCTACTTTTTCGAGGGGCACTTTATCAAATATAACATTGTAAATCAGGCCGGGCCGCCTGAGAATTGTCGACATCCATCCGCTGCCTTCTTTTACCGCTATTTCCACCGCTTTCTGTCCCACCTTGTATGCTTCGTCGAGGTCGATGGTGGATGCATAGATCATCATCGAACGCTGGTCGGTCCCGGGCACCTGTCCTCTCGCCTTGCCTGTGACTTTGAATCCTTTTTTATTCAGGAAATTAACAACTTGTTGTGATACGGTGACCTGGCTTGCCCCGAATTCAGTATGCCCAAACGAATCCTTCACGGCCCCGATATCACCTGCGTCAAATCCTTCACTGATCACCACAATGCACCTGCCGTCGCTTTTCAACTGATCATTAACCTGGTCGGCAAGCTGTTGAATATTGAGCCCAGCTTCAGCGATATAGATCTGCAGGGGCATGGACCTGTGGGGATCGGCCAGTCTTGAAGACGCCGGTATATAACCGATTTTCCTTCCCATAGCCTGGATTACCAGGACGGGGTCGGCTGGACTCGATCCGGAGTTTTCTTCGTCGGCATTCTGGATAATGTGGGACCAATACCGTGCAACGCTTCCATACCCCGGCGTATGATCGATCAGTTTGAATTCGCTGTCGCCTACATCATTATCGATGGTTTTAGGCACAC
>DATDPY010000469.1:0-23907 GCA_035292565.1 Cyclobacteriaceae bacterium
CGTTATGTCTCCGACGTGGAAACAAGGGAAGATGGGGGTACGCCCGGATTTCTTCAGGCTTTTAAAGCCGCACTTTGCATCCGGCTTAAGGAAAAAATGGGAGTTGAAAAAATTATTCTGCGCGAAAAAGAGCTTCTGAAAATTGCTTTCGAAGGGCTGTCGAATGTCCCCGGCCTGAATTTGCTGGCCGGTAATATAAAAGAGAGGCTCGGAGTTTTTTCTTTTTACATTGAAGGGATTCATCACAACCTTATAGCCAAAATGTTGAATGATGTATTTGGAATTCAGGCAAGGGGAGGGTGTTCATGTGCCGGGACTTACGGGCATTATCTCCTCGATGTAGATTGGGAAACATCGCACGATATCACCCGGCATATCGATCACGGGGATTTTTCGATGAAGCCGGGATGGATCCGTATCAGCCTTCACCCGACCATGACGGATGCAGAGCTGAATTTTATCATTCAATCTATTGCCGATATCTCAATAAACTCCTCAAAATACATCAACGATTATCAATATGACAGTCTCACCAATGAATTTATACATAAAAACAATCAAGCCGATAATGACGCCAAGGTCCACGACTGGTTTGGTGCCCGGGACCTTTAGGTAATTTATTACAATCTCATGGGATCATTCGTGTCCCCTCATTCTGTAACTAACCGGGAATTTATTTATATTTCGCGGTTACCTAGCAACCAATTCGCCGAATAATCAGTAATAGTGTCAATTCGAAGGTACTGGCAACGTTGCAAAACAATAACGGAAGTCATCTTGAATCCCTGATCAATGGGTGCATCAGGCGGGACAGGCAGAGCCAAAAAATGCTCTATAAGCATTTCTATGGCTATGCGATGAGCATTTGTATGCGATACACACATAATTATGAAGATGCCGCAGAAGTTTTAAATGACTCTTTTATGAAGGTCTTTTTAAGGATCGACCAATACAATGATAAGTACCACTTTAAAGCCTGGTTCAGAAAAATAATCATTAACAGCTCAATTGATTATATTAAGAAAGAAATAAAAAACAAATACCATCACTCTATCGAAGAGATGAATATACCGGAATCTCCTGAAGGGCAGCATCACAGTTACAGCCATGAAGAACTGCTTTTACTGGTATCAAAGCTGAGCCCTGCCTACAGGTCGGTTTTCAATTTATATGTCATCGATGGATATAACCATCAGGAAATATCAAAAATGCTTGGCATATCGGTGGGAACGTCAAAGTCAAACCTTGCCAAAGCCAGAATGCGCTTAAAAGAATTTTTATTTAAGATCGACAAAGATGAGTACGCAAGATATACGGGATGAGTCGTTAGATGCATTATTTTCCAAGGCATCCGGTTCCGTCGAATTCAAATTCGATGAAAAGAACTGGAACAACCTTGAAAAGCGACTGGATCATATGACGCTGGTTTCCCGTATCGCCCGGCTGACCCTCGTGGAGGGAATGGCCATTATTATCGGGATTTTTTCACTTACCATTTTTTCGGGAATATGGATCCATGAAGAGCCTCTGGACGTGAAGGAAAATACGCCGATGCAAAACTCGGTTATAGAATCAATGATCAAACCGGAAAGCAATGAATCATTGCCAGGTAACGAGGCGAAAATTGCCAGGGTGGAGGAAAAACAGGATGATACTTCCCCGGTAATCATAAATATTACAGCTAGTGAGGCAAAGCCATTTGAATTACAAGAAGTTCATTCAATTCCCGCAGATAACCGGCCTTCTTCAGCCGAGGAACCCGGCCGCATAGATGAAGTCGCGGTTCTTTCATCCAGGGGAATTTTCTTCCTTGATCCTCGCCCTGGAATCCCGGAATTGAATTCTGCTCAAGCAATTATATACCCGGAAGAAAGAGCTAAGCGACATGCAGACCGGAGATTATTTCTGAACCTGACGATCGGGCCTGATTTAAGCGGTGTTAAGGTCAGGGGAGTGGGCGCAGGAAGTTTTACCGGCTTGGGATTGGAATATCATATTACCGGCAGAATAAGCCTGATGAGCGGCATCAATCTCGTTACAAAAAAATATGGAGTATCCGAAGGTGAATATTCAATCCCTGATTCAAGTTTCGTTTATTATGGAAGGATTCCGGAAAGTATCGATATTTCTTGCCAGGTACTGGATATTCCGTTAAACCTTTATTTCCATATAATCCAATTCCCCCGAGGCAATATTTCCCTAGGAACAGGCTTTTCAAGTTACCTGATGCTCAGTGAAGAATATAATTATGCCTACGGGAGAAATAATTCCTACAACCGTTCAATAACCGTAAGAAATGAAAACCAGCACTACCTCGGAATAATGAATTTCTCCATGGCGTACACTGGCTTGATCGGCAATAAATGGGCCTGGCAGATTGAACCCTATTACAAATTGCCGGTAACAGATATTGCAGCCGCGCAGGTAAAATTGCATAGCGCCGGTATTTTGCTCACCCTGAAATACAAAATAAAGTAGTTTGATTCGGGCGGATGATCAGATCAGAAGCGGAAACCGGACCGGCAATACATTATGAATAATGGTGTAACGAAAAAACTAAACAACAGAAATATGTCTAAAATGTTGAAATGTGGCGTGATTTATCCGGCAGTGATCTTAATGCTCCCCTGGTTATTCTCATCATGTTTAAACGAGAAAGGACCGGAGCCTGCCGATTGTGAATCCAATCCGGTAGAGATCCTCTCAGTAAATATTACAAAAGCTAATTGCGGTACGGAAGATGGATCGATCAGAATTACAGCATCGGGCGGCAACGGCAGTTATTCATACAGTATCGATGGAGCAAATTTTCAGACCGACAGTCTTTTTAACGGACTTGCGGCAGGGAATTACAATATTTTAGTCAGTGATGAAATGATGTGTACGGTTGCGGATACAGTGGCAGTCGAGACCGTAACCGGGATGACCATGAACACATCAACTACGCAAACAGGATGCGGGACCTCGTCCGGCTCGGTTACCATAACGGTTTCAGGCGCAAAAGGAGCGGTGCAGTATAAGTTAGGAAACGGTACATTCCAGGATGGAAATACCTTTTCAAACCTTGAGCAGGGGACTTATGATGTATTTGCGAAAGATTCAAGCGGATGCCAGGTGACCGAAAAAGTTAACATTAATACGGATGTCAGCCTCGAAAATGATATTATGCCATTATTAGCTGCGAATTGTGCTTTGTCGGGTTGTCATGACGGAAAAAGCGGACTGCCGAACTGGACTGTTAAATCGACAGTTATCAGCAGGGCATCATTAATTAAACAAAAAACTGCCTCAGGCGAAATGCCTCCGGGGGAGCTTTCGATTACGGATGAAGAGATTGAACTGATTGGCTGCTGGGTGGACGACGGCGCCAAAAATAATTGATTATGAATGACAATGAGTAAAATATTATTTCTTATGCTGTTGATCTTCCCGTCAATAGCTGCCTATGCACAGGAAGATCTTCTCGAATCACTTGAAAATGAAATTTCATCCGATAAACCTGATTATATCACCAACACGTTTAAAGCTACAAGGCTGGTCCATGGTCATACCGTGGAAACCCGGTCGCCTGGGGAGCTTATATTCCTGATCAGCCATCGGTTTGGCAGGGTGAATTCGGGGCTTTACAACTTTTTCGGCCTTGATGAATCGAATATACGTTTCGGATTCGATTATTCAGTTACAGGTTGGCTGGCGCTCGGGGTGGGACGGAGTTCTCTGGATAAGGTATATGACGGGTTTATTAAGTTACGGCTTCTGCGACAGGCAAAAGGACCGGGAAGTTTACCATTCTCCGTCACGGCATTCGGCAGCACGGCAGTGACCACGCTAAAGCTCACGCAGGATTCACCCGATTTTCCGATCGAAAATAAATTGAATTATGTTGCCCAACTCCTGATCGCAAGAAAATTTAATGAGAACCTGTCACTCCAGCTTATGCCGTCTGTCGTCCACAGGAATTACGTGCCACAATTCACGCAGGAAAATACGACATGGGCAGTTGGTGTGGGAGGGAGGTACAAGATCTCACGCAGGGCAGCCATTACGGGTGAATATTATTACCGGCTCAACGACACTACAACGCCTGGATATTATAATTCCTTATCCTTTGGCGTGGATATAGAGACAGGAGGACATGTTTTCCAGATTGTGATCAGCAACTCACGGCCAATGATAGAAAAAGGATTTATTGCCGAAACAACGGGAAGCTGGGCCAATAACGACGTTCACCTGGGATTTAATATATCACGCGTTTTTTTCCTGAAAAAGTCCGCAATACCTTCCGGGAGCGACTGGTAAGACGCGGCATTTTAATGAATACATGTCAATCGATCCATTCTGCTACAAACAGGTTGGTGTCGCGGGTGCCCTGGTTATTCCTGTTCGATGAGAATACAAGATATTTTCCATCGTTGGAGAATACCGGAAATGCGTCAAAAATTCCATCATGTGTGATCCTTTCGAGACCCGTTCCATAAATGTTGATCAGGTATAAATTGAACGGAAATCCTCTCTGCGATTCATGATTGGATGCAAAGATGATCTTCTGGCCTGAAGGGTGGAAGAAAGGGCACCAGCTCGCTCCGCCAAAACTGGTGACTTGCTTCAATTCAGACCCGTCGGTATTGCAAGTAAACAATTCCATCCTGGTTGGCATAACCAGCTCTTCATTCAGAAGCTCCCGGTAAATCCTGATGTCTTCATCTGAGGAAGGCCTGGAAGCCCTGAATACAAGTTTATTCCCATCAGGGGAGAAAAATGCGCCTCCGTCATAACCCAGTGCATCGGTAACCTGCCTGACCTCTGTTCCGTCGATATTCATCGTATATAGCTCGAGGTCGCCGGAGCGGATGGATGTGAACACGATTTTATCACCCTTGGGTGAAAGCGTTGCTTCGGCATCATAACCCGGAGTGTCGGTCAATTGACTTGTGATGGTTCCGTCGAGTCTTGAAACGAAAATATCAAAACTGCTGTAAATTGGCCATACATACCTGCCATCGGTTCTCGGGGCAGGCCTGGGAGGGCATTCGTCACCACCGAGGTGGGTGGATGCATAGAGTACAAGGGAGTCGCCTGGCAGGAAATAAGAGCAGGTTGTACGGCCCTTGCCTGTGCTTACAAGGGCTGGTTTCACCTGTCGCATATCGGAGTTCTTCCACGAAGTATAATAGATCTGATCACAGGAATCTCCCCAGTTCCTGTTTGTCGACTGGAATACAAGTTTTGAATCGTCGAAACTCCAATAAGCTTCGGCGTTATCTCCGCCAAGGGTTAATTGCTTAATATTCCTGAAATGTTTTTCATCAGAATATACCAGTCCTGAATCCCATGTTATTCCATTTGAAGTATCCTGGATCTTCCGGTTTCCGGTTTCCCGGCATGAAATAATCATCAGGCTGAAAGGTATGATCAATAGAATTCTGCTTATCATGATATTAACATTTATCAAAAAGTATTAATTGAATTATAATTATTTTAGCGATGCCAATTAAACCGAAAATTATGCACAAAAGTAACAAGAATTTATGGCTCATCGTTTTAACGGGTTTTATTTTCATCGCGTGCGGAAGGGATGCCGGGAAGAAACGCATGGTTGACCAGATAAAGAATGATGTTTATTACCTTGCCGGCGACCAGCTCGAAGGCAGGGAGGCGGGTACTGAAGGCGAAACATGGGCCGCCAAATATATCATAAACCGCTTCAGGCAAATGGGTCTTGCTCCAATGGGCACCGGAGGAAGCTGGATGCAGGAATTTGATTTTACTGTAAGAAAGAAAACAGGGGATGATTCCATTGCGCAAAAATTCAAATCCAAAAATGTTATCGGATTAATCAACAATAAAGCGGCGAACATCGTGGTAATCGGGGCGCATTATGATCACCTCGGCTACGGAGATGATAATTCACTGTACAGGGAAGGAAAAGAAATCCATAACGGGGCGGATGATAACGCCAGCGGGACGGCAGTAATGATGCTTCTTGTAGAAATTCTTAAAAAACGAAACAAGAACAACAACTACCTGTTTATAGCTTTTTCCGGCGAGGAAAAAGGGTTATACGGATCAAATTACTTCGTCAAGAACCCGACCATCGACCTGAAGAATGTAACGTACATGATAAACCTGGATATGGTTGGCAGGATGAAGGACAGTGCATTGGTGATCTACGGAACAGGGACTTCTCCCGTCTGGAACGATGTTATCGATAGCATAAAGCATAAAAATATTCTGATAAAAAAATCCGAATCCGGGGTAGGCCCCTCAGATCACACTTCTTTTTATCTTCAGGATATACCCGTACTTCATTTTTTCACAGGCCAGCATGAAGATTATCATAAGCCATCGGACGATGCTGACAAGATCAATTATGAAGGGATGTACCAGGTAGCCGGGCTGATCGATTCGATCATTACGAGGTTAAACGATAAGCCCAAATTGAAATTTACCAGAACCAGGGATCAGGATTCCCGCCAATCTCCCAAATTTTCGGTAACGTTAGGGGTTGTGCCCGACTACATCTTCGATGGGAAGGGGATGAGGATCGACGGCATAAGTCCTGATAAACCGGCAGAAAAGGCCGGACTGCAAAAAGGGGATATTGTAATCCAGCTTGGGGAAATTCCGGTAAATGACATGATGAGTTATATGGAAGCGCTGGGTAAATTCCATAAAGGGGATACAACGACTGCTACGATCGTCCGGAACGGGAAATCCATGAATTTTAATATCCAGTTTTAAGCGGAATTTGACTGAAAATCGATCGGATATTAGTTGAAATTAACGATTCAATAACCCTGATATAAATGACAAATTATCAGTCATTTATAACGGTGATTTGCATTTAAGAATATTCCGAATCCCCCGGGAAAATTGAAATCAGGTTACGGATTCAAATTCTTTCGGAATACCCGTAATGGATGTCAGAATATCTGTAAATCGGACTGAGAATGATTCGATTTTCTCATCGCGTTTGGAAAACTGGATGAGGCTTAAATTATCCTGGTTTTTAAGATTCAGGGAAACTGCAAAGCTGTAAATGTAGCTTCCTTTTGTAGTATCATCGACGTAAGTACTCAAAGTGTTTTTAAGAAGTTTGAGAGAGGAGATCTCATCAAATTTAATGATCTGTCGCTGCGGAAATGGGTTGAACTTTTTGATCATTATGCATTTATCATTCCTGCTGAAATTAAGTTCGAAATAACTCTTCGAATAATAATTGTAATAGGGGAGAAAAACAAGGGCAATCCCTGCCAGGATTAACAAGGTTCCGGCAATGTATTCCGGATTTTGAATAACGAAGATGGATATAATTCCGAAAACGATAAGGCATAAGCCAAGAAATGACATAACAATTATTACAAATGGAGAAATGCCGCTTATCCCTTTAATCCGAATCTCGTCGCTTGTGTAGGTGATCAATTTAAAGTCATGGGATTTGAGTTCTTCTGATAGCTCCTTTTTGCTTAATACCTGATCCATTAAAATGCCTTTAAATCGTGAGGCAATTTAAAGAAAATGTCGAATAAAATTAAATTTTAATCTTATTTCCGTTTTGGAAGGATTTTATTGCCGTTCAATTGATAACACCTGAGCCGATTACTTCATCACCCACGTACCAGGCCGCAAATTGGCCGGGAGAAACTCCTCGCTGGGGAGATTTAAAGATAATATTGAGCCTGTCATCTTCCATGTAAAGGGTTGCCTTTTCCAAAGGCTGCCGGTATCTGATCCTCGCCATGACCTCCATAGTATCTCCGGGGTTAATGGTAAGATCATCCCGTATCCAGTGAGCCTCATCTTTCTTAATGAACAATCCCCGCCTGAACAACCCGGGATGATTTTCACCCTGTCCGACATATATGATATTTTCTATAGTGTCCGTGGCAATAATGAAGAGAGGTTCCCTGGTCCCGCCAACCTGCAAGCCTTTTCGCTGGCCGATGGTAAAATAATGTGCCCCCTGGTGTTTTCCGATTATCTTTCCAAGCCCGGGATGGTAGCGCAGAGGGTTTACTATTAGATCGGCATCATCGATACCTTGCATTTGAGCATGCATAACAGGGACTTCGCTTTTTTTATAAATTTCCGAATCGGCCGGTATTTCAATGATTTTTCCTTCTCTGGGTTCAAGTTTCTGTTGAAGGAATTTCGGCAAGCTGATTTTACCCACAAAACACAAGCCCTGGGAGTCTTTCTTGCCGGCAGTTACCAGTCCGAGTGATCTGGCCAGCTTCCGGACTTCCGGTTTAATCATATTCCCGATAGGAAAGAGGGCTTTGCTGAGCTGGAACTGGTTAAGCTGACATAGAAAATAACTCTGGTCTTTGTTCTTGTCGGTTCCGGAAAGAAGCTGGTATAACTTCCGGGACCCTTTATTAATTTCGCCTATCCTGCAATAATGTCCCGATGCGATATAATCAGCATCGAGACTCAGTGCGGCATTCAGAAATACATCAAACTTGATTTCCCGGTTACATAGAATATCCGGGTTTGGTGTCCGCCCTTTTTCATATTCGTTGAACATATAGTTGATGATCCTTTCCCGGTACGGAGTGCTCAGGTCAATTGTCTGGAATGGAATCCCAAGTTTTTCTGCAACCATCAAGGCATCAGTGCTGTCATCGATCCATGGACATTCATTGTTAAGAGTAAACCTGTCGTCATGCCAGTTTTTCATGAATAATCCTATGACTTCGTAGCCCTCCTGCTGAAGCATATAGGCGGCAACACTGGAATCCACGCCTCCCGAAAGTCCGATGACAACCCTTTTGATCACACTAAACGGATAGGAATCCGAATTTCTGTCGTGTCCCAGTTAAGCAGGATCCATGTGCTGTCGGAGATATCCTTGACGGATATCGTGAATTGATCATAAAATTTTTCCGACAAAGCTGAGGGTACGGTTACCCGCAAAACATCTCTGGCATAATCAGGTTCTTTATGCCCCGATTTTCCGAGCTCGCTGTTTAGGGCTATGACCCACTCTGATTTCCCGGATATTGTATACATCCTGTATTTACCTTTTTTTAAAGTGGAATTATTAAATAAGACATCTTTGTTAATTTCTATTTCAGTTGCATCATTTGCTCCTGTCCGCCAGTATTTTCCGAAAGGTACCAGAACCGCCTCGCTTTCTTCTCCAAATATCAGTCTTCCTCTTTTAAATGGCCTGCAATATCGGATCCCCAGGGAAAAATCCCCTTTTGTATATTCGGCTTTATCGGCCGGACTCCTGGCCGCGGAAGCCCGTAGCCAGTATACATATAAGGCTCCTAAAAGAAAAATTAAGCCGACAATGGCATAAATAATCGCTTTTTTCATGATTTTTATTGCAAAACTAAGTACCCGCCCTATACCGAACATTTATTTTCCCGGATTATTTTAACAAAACTGGCTGAATTCTGTTTCCGGCGCCGGGTAAGGAATTTCCACAGCGGATTTTTCCCCGTCCGCCGGTAAATCAGGTCGTTTCACCGAATTTCGATTTACCACGGCTTATCCTGTACGTAATTTAGAATATATGAAGATTAAATTTCAGAATTAAAACCATAATCTTATGCCGCAAGATACAAATCGCCGGATCGTATTAGCAGGGTTCCTGATTGTCATTGGAATCATACTCCTTCTCAGGAATTTTGAATTGTTACCCTGGCTTCCTGAATATGTATTCTCCTGGCCAATGTTGCTTGTCCTGATTGGCACCTATATCCTCCTCACAAAGCAGCGGATTATCCCCTCCCTGATTTTCATAGGAATCGGACTGTATTTCCTGATGGATGATATATTTGAAATTTATTACGACGATTTCTGGATGCTTTGGCCTCTTATCCTGATCGCTATCGGGATCTCACTTGTTCTGAGAGGAAGGTCCGCTTATTACGACCGCCATTCCAAGCCCGGGAGCAAAGATTCGGACCTGGATTATATCGACAATATTTCCATTTTTTCCGGTAATGAAAAGATCATTAACTCACATCAATTCAAGGGAGGCAAAATAACCAATATTTTCGGCGGCTCGGAAATAAATTTGCTGAATGCAAAATTGGCCGCCGGCAATAATTACATCGATATCGTCACCGTATTTGGTGGGTCTACCATTATCGTCCCGGCTAATTGGAATATTAAAGTCGACATTCTCTCCATATTCGGAGGTTTCGTGGATAAAAGGGAATATAAGGAAACCAACCCCGCAGAGCCGGTATTATATATCAAAGGTTTTACCCTGTTCGGGGGAGGGGAAATTAAAAGTCATAAATGAAATAAAAATTCCCTTGCAGGGAATAATTTTAATGTAAAATCGATCCCTGTTGAATCCGCTTTTACAGAACAGATTTTATTTATATATGTATACGGCGTTTTGGGTTCTGGTATCCGGAACCCATTATGCTTTTATGAACAGGGCGCTGGCCGTCAGCCCTGGATTCGCATTGACCGACAGTCTGATTTATAATATCATTTATTATCCGCTGGGGATAGCAGTATGGTATGTCGTAAAGTTCAATAAAATTGAAACAGGAAGAATAATTCAGTTGATCCTGGTTCACCTGCTGTCGGCCGCTATCCTCAGCCTGTTCTGGATTTTTTTGTCCTTCCAAATTTCAATCGTATTCAATCAATCCGATGGCTTTGCCATTTTCCAGCGTTCAATCTTTCCGTCGCGGTTTATCATCGGATTGTTCTATTACCTGGTGATCACCCTTGTCTATTATGTTTTAATTTATTACCACAACTTCCGGGAAAAGATCGAAAAAGAAGCCGCCGTGAACTCCTTGTTAAAGGAGGCTGAATTGAATGCACTCAAGCTTCAGATTAATCCCCATTTCATTTTTAACTGTCTGAATTCAATTAATTCCCTTATCATGTTAAAGCCTGATCTCGCCCAGGAAATGATCGTGAAACTTTCGGATTTTTTAAGATCTACGTTGAGCGGTAACGCCAGGCACACCATTTCGCTCGACGACGAGATTAAGTTTTCCAAACTTTATCTCGAAATTGAGAAGATCAGGTTCGGGGATAAGTTCAATTTTATAATAACTATGGATGAAAGGCTGAAGAAGATACAGGTCCCCCATATGCTTTTCCAGCCGTTGCTTGAAAATTCAATCAAACATGGGGTACAGCAAAGCATCCTGCCGGTCGAAATCGTCATGGAAATATTCGGCGGTGATAATGCCCTCGATATTACGATCAAAAACAAAAAAGAAGGAGAAGCGAGCACGTACGGCGAGAAAATTGGTTTAAAAAATATCCGGGAACGGCTTTTCCTCATGTACAACCGGTCCGACCTTATCAAAACAAGTGACAACGGAGACGAATTTGTCGTCAGGATAACCCTGCCGGTCAGATTTTCGGAAAAAAATGGATGAGATCAGGGTTTTAATTATCGATGACGAAGAACTTGCCAGGGAACTGATCAGGAATTTTCTGAAGGAATACGGCGAATTCCGTATTATCGGAGAAACTGACAACGGGCTTGATGGTGTCCGGCTGATCAAAGACCTTCAACCTGACCTGGTGTTTCTCGATGTTCAGATGCCCAGGATCTCAGGTCTGGAAGTACTCGATCTCCTCGAAAAACCGGTCCCTTTTATCATCTTTTCCACCGCATATGATACGTATGCTGTAGAAGCATTTGAAAAAAATGCGATTGATTACCTTTTGAAACCTTACAACAGGGATCGATTTAACAAGGCAGTAGAAAAATTCCTGAATGAATTCAGGAAGAGCGGATCGAAAATTGCCGGAGACAATATTCTTAAAATCAAGTCTCGCGAAAACAAGGTCCTGGACAAAGTATTGGTCCGGCACGGGTCGAGAATAGTTGTCATACCTGTGGAAGAAATTGTTTATATCGGAGCCGAGGATGATTATGTGTCGATTCATACGATGGATAAAAAATACCTGAAACAAACCACCATGGGATATTTTGTGGATGCACTCCCCGGAAATAAATTTACGAGGATTCACCGGTCATTTATTATCAATGTTGATTTTCTGGTTCAGCTCGATCTTTATGATAAAGCCACCTATACAGCGGTAATGAAAAACAAGGAAAGGCTTCCTGTAAGCCGGAGCGGGTCGGTGAAATTAAAATTATTGCTGGGAAATCCCTGAATCCGGTTTCAAACATGCAAAATTCCGGAAACTGATGCGAAGAAGTATTG
The DNA here is from genome assembly GCA_035292565.1 of Cyclobacteriaceae bacterium. Taxonomy (GTDB): domain Bacteria; phylum Bacteroidota; class Bacteroidia; order Cytophagales; family Cyclobacteriaceae; genus DATDPY01. Next base: position 12,168 of record DATDPY010000469.1, read on the forward strand.
TTTTCATTTTATCACTCTTTATTCTTACTCACTGCCGGACCGGCCAGGATCGAATACGGGATAAATTGAGGGAATCGGTCAGTTTCAATGAAGACTGGTATTTCATGGCTGATTCCATTAGAGAAGGCCTGGCGAAGGGATGGCCAATGATGAAATTGCCCCTGGCCAGGCCGGTTAAAGTGCCACATACCTGGAATGTGGATACTGACTTAGAGGAGTATTACGGTTGGGGATGGTACCAGAAAAATTTCAGGGTCCCGCTGGAATGGAAAAACAGCATGGTTAAACTGGCTTTCAATTCCATCTACAGGGATGTTGTAATATGGATCAACGGCCAAAAATTACTCGAACGAAAGGGATCCGGATATACTCCATTTGAACTGAGAATTGATGGCAATATAAATTTCGATTCCCTGAACAATATTACCATTCTGGTGAATAATTCATACAGCAGGTTGGCCATGCCTATGTATTCGAGCTTTGATTGGCCCAACGATGGCGGACTGATAAGAAATATTAAGCTTATTAAATCCGCCCCGGTTTCATTCCGCTATGTATTGATCAACCCAACCTATGATAATTCCGGCAACGGGATAGCAAGGATAGCCCTGATCCTTGAATCCATGGATGGGGAAATCAATGACAACATCGACCTGTGGTACAATGTGGTTCATTCAGGTAAAGAAATCGTTAAAGGCAATAGAAAAATCGCGATTGCCGGAAACAGGGGAGAATTATCCATTGAGATCCCCGGAATTATACTATGGCATTTCAACGATCCCTCGTTGTATAATCTAAATATCGCCATTGGGAAAGATTATCTTCTCACAGACCATTACGGCGCCCGGTTCGGTTTCAGGAAATTCGAAACCGAGGGGATAAGGTTATTATTCAATGGTGAGGCGGTAAGGCTGCCCGGCCTGGAATGGATGCCCGGGTCAGATATTGTGTCAGGTATGGCAGAAGATACAGCATCATCTCAAAAGATGTTAAGCCTGTTGAAGAACACGGGAGCAGTAATTACCAGGTTTCACTGGCCACAGGACGAATCGATCCTCGACTGGTGCGACAGGAACGGTTTACTGGTACAGGAAGAACTTCCATTATGGGCCCGTCCGTTCCCGGAGGATATTGATGATTCCCTCAGATCGGTCATCTCAACCCAGCTAAAGGAAATGGTGATCAGCCATTATAATCATCCGTCCGTAATTGCATGGGGAATCGGGAATGAGCTGCAAGCGAATAATCCTGAGATCATTGATTTTTTAAATGCGCTAAAAAAGGAAGTTCTGGCGATTGATACAAGTCGCCTGGTAAATTACGTAAGTAATACCCTTCATGGATCGCCCGGTTCAGATGGAACCGATGTCGGGGATATTTTGATGTGGAATGACTATACCGGACTTTGGTACAGCCTGGGTGAACGGCCGGTGAAGGATGAGGATTTGGGAATGATTTTATCCGGTATAAATAAAATGAACCCGGCTAAACCCCTGATTATTTCGGAATACGGACTGTGCGAGCCATTTTTCGAAGGAGGTGATCCCAGGCGCATTAGCCATTTGATATACCATACTTCGGTGTATGATACCCTGGATTTCATTGCCGGGGCCATCTATTTTTCATTAAATGATTACCGGACCCATATGGGTGAGGAAGGCAAAGGGAGGCTGCGAAGACGGATCCATGGGGTCGTCGATCTTTCCGGCAACCCCAAGCCTTCCTATGAAACGCTGAAAGAGATCTTCAATCCGCTGAAGGATGTCCGGGTTAATGTAATCAACGGTAAGCTTCATGTAACCGGGGTAAATCATGATGGCCTCCCTTCCTATGCGATAAAGGGATTCAAAGCCATTCTGAAAGATTACCGTTCCGGCACAACGATAGAATTAGTCAACATGCCTGTACTGATGCCCGGTGATAAATTTAACATTTCCTTCTCCGGACAGGCGGGAGGGGCATATTCCATACATATATTTGCTCCCAACGAACGGGAATTGATCAGGACGGATATTGTCGTTGAAAAATAAAAACGTATCCCGATGTGTTACAACATTAGCTATCTTACTAAAAAGAGGCTTGATTATGCCAAACGACTTGGAGAGTTTGCAGATGCAGAAGAGCTTGAGAAGGTACTGGATTACCTGAGCAAAAAGGCAAACCCGGTCTATTATACTTCCGGATTTGCGCACCCTGATGTACCGGTTATAACGAATATGGATTCCAGTAAGATTCAGTTATTTTCATGGGGATTGATACCTGCCTGGGTCAAAGACATAAAACAGGCAGTTGAGATCAGCAGTAAAACCCTGAATGCAAGGGGAGAGGAGATGTTCGATAAACCTTCGTTCAGATTGTCGGCGAGGCAAAAACGATGCCTGGTTCTGATCGATGGTTTTTTCGAATTTCACTGGGTAGACTCCCAATCGGTTCCTTTTTACATACAGCTTAAAAACCGGGAGCCTATGACGCTTGCGGGATTATGGGAGACCTGGGAATACCCCGCTGAACAAATCAGGCGAAATACATTTTCCATTGTCACCACAAGGGCGAATCCATTGATGAAATTTATTCATAACAAGCCTAAAGGCAGCGAGGGTTCCAGGATGCCGGTGATTATACCACAAGAATCAGGTGAAACATGGCTGAATTTCGAACCATCCGGCGATAACATGGATTATGCCAGAATAAAGGATATGATCACCCCCTTCGATGAAAATCAGCTGGACGCTTACCCTGTGGCCAGCCTGAAAGGAAAGTCTGGGGTAGGGAATAGCCCGAGGGCCTTTGAAAAAATGGATTATCCTGTATTACATAAAAAAAGAAGCGGGAAATAATTTCAAAATGAATTGAAATACTTCCCGCTTCGTCGCCTTGCAACCGTAGCTGCCCGGCAACCCCAAACAGTCTTTTGATCAAGTAGAAATTCAGCCCACCGGCCGAAGCCTGCAGACATCCATCCTGAAACCCGCAAAATAATCCGAAGATTGCCTTACAGATCCGAAACTTTTTCCTGAAGTTTTTTGTTTCCCGTATCCGTAGATCCGGTTTTTTGTTTTCCTCAGGATCCGTATCAAATGCTCAATGAACTGTTGGTAAAGTAAATATATAAATGGCCTATACATGAACCAATAATTTCAGGGCGAAGTATTGAACAACTTTTCAACCTGTTTTTCCACCGGTTATACACATTATGTCCCTTTCCTCCTGAATATTTTGTAATGCAAAATACAGGCGTTTCCAATTATTTTAAAAATGCTACGGCCGCGACCGGATAGCCCTGGGAGGCTAATAACCAAATATTTTGAATATTTAAGGTTAGTTTCATACTTTTAGGTAATTTGCCGACTGATTTTTAAAAGACCACCATATATAAACTGTAAATATTATGAAAAAAATTTTGGTGCCGACGGATTTCTCGGATTTAGCCGGTTATGCTTTTGATTTCGCACACCAGATTGCAAAAAGCCTGTCTGCCGATATTGAATTATTTCATGTATTGGACATTCCGGATTCAATGGGATATAATGATCTGAATGTAACTGGCAGCCAATTGCGGCATGAGAATATTGATGATATCTATGTTATCAAGCTTCTCGAGGTTACAAAGAAGAAAATGATGAAAATAATCAATAATCCAAAATATGAAGGTGTCAGGATCAAGCCCAGGATTAAAGCGGGAAGTGCCTACAAAAAGATATATGATGAGATTATCAGTGAAAAAATTGATCTGATCGTTATGGGCACAGCCGGCACTGACAGCTGGGAGCAATCCGTCATGGGTACCACAGCGGAAAGGGTAGTGCGGTTTGCCAATTGCCCGGTCATCTCAATGAGGAAGCCTGCCAGACTCGATAAAATAAAAAACCTGGCGTATGCATCTGATTTCGAGAATGACCATGCCATCGTCACAGAGCTGATCTCGGATTTATCCGCATTAATGAATTCGAAGATCCATCTTGTAAAAATAAATACGCCCTCGCATTTCCAGAATGATAAGGAGAATTATGCGGTAATCAAATCATTTGCCGATGACCAGAAATTGAAAAATTACGAAATGCATGTTCATAACCACCAGTTTGAAGAAGACGGAATCGTCCAATTTTCGGAAATGTATAAAATGGACATGGTTGTGATGACAACCCGGGGTAAAACGGGATTTGCAAGGCTACTGGAAGGCAGCATAGCCGAGGAGGTGGTAAATTATTCAAAGATCCCGGTATTAACCTGCAGGATCAGTAAATAACCTGGCGGAAATCGTTGGTTGTTATTCAATAATAAGACAATTCCTGATTGCCTTCTTCGCCCTGTTTGCGTGGTAATTCGGTATGAATATCCTCGACAAGCCTTTTCAGGTAAAAGGAACTGATAATCAGGAAAGTAACAAACAGAATAGAAAGTAAAAACATAATTATTATTTTATTGGTTGTATTTTCATAAGGCGAAAGAATCAGCCCCGCTGAGAACATGATCCCCAAAAGACCGTTTAACATTAATATTTTCCAATGATGGAACAAGCTTCTCAGCCTGTAGGCATTGGAAACCTGGAGTACACCAATGAGGGTAACCCACGCTGTTATAACCACGAAAAAATTCGATGCGGTCACCCAACCCAGGCTTAATGTTATCAGACCGAAAAATCCATCAACCAATCCTTCAGCAAATCTCCATTTCCAATCCGGTGAAGCCGGGTTGGTGAAATAATCATAAATCAATATCGAACCGCTGACGATGAATAAAGTGCCAAATATCCTGATAAAAATATCAGCATAGGCGGGTGGAGTAAATAAGGCAGATAATCCAAGGACTGTTGTCACCAATCCCTTGATCGTAACTATCCTCCAGCTTTTTAAAATTTGATTCCCGATCATATCACTGCTTTAACGACAAAAGTGTACACAGTCTATACGGTTATACCTTGTTTTGATGATTTTAGTTTCCTTTTTTTCGATTTTTTAATAAATTTTTAAAAACAAAGGGAAATTTTAAGAAATCCCCAAAGGTTTAAGGCCGGAGTGCTATTATGATTAATTATCATACTAAACCCCTGGCATATAACAATTTAACGGCTAAATAATAAAAAAATTTTGGGTCGGTTTGACTGATCAGGCCCACCAATTTAATGGTGACTGTCGAGAAATTCTCGAGCTTTTTTCAGGCCTTCATTCAAATCCATTTCAAGGTTTTTAATTTTCTCCAGGGATTCGGATTGAATTTTTTCCATTTCACCCGGACTAAAAGATGGGCTTCCGGATGAGGGTTGATCCATGCCAGTATGCTCATCGCCGGGTATGGGCTGAATACTTTTCATCCAATCCATCATGTTTTTATGTTGCAAATCCAATGACAGGACAAGGCTATCGATCTGCATTTTCATTTCCTGATCATTGATTGAATCTTTTTTTGTTTTAAGTTCCTGCCTCAGGCTCATCAATTCGCCCATTTTTGGCATAACCAGATCATGAATCTCCATTGATTCTTCATAAATCTTCCTCGCCTCACCGAATTTGTCGGCTTGTTTGCAGGATATTAATGCTGTCACCAGCAACACGATTATCAGGCTTTTCCCCATGAATTTTATCGCAAATGTAATCGTTATCGATTTTTAAATTGAATGAATTGTCCTTCTTTAATTTCGTTTTTCCTGCAAAATCCCGCATTCACTTCAACCACGAAGCCCGATGGATGGAATCCCGGCAACGGGTCAGTTGAGTAGGGTGTAGCATGATGAATAATATATAGAATTTCCCTGTTCTCCCCGATAAACAAAATATCGAGCGGTATTCTTGTATTTTTCATCCAGAAGGTCCTTAACTCGGCAGAAGGGAATATAAACAGCATTCCGGCATTAGCCGGGAGGAGATCACGGTTCATTAATCCCCTGTTGATTGCTTCCTGATCCCGGGCTATTTCAATATCCAGCTTCACCAGGGTATCGGACCGGTTTTCTGCAAGGAAAAATAATTCCCCATCTTTCCTGAAGGGATGGTTTTCCCTGATGATGATGATTTCATCCTTCTTTCTGTCGCGATAAAAAATAAACAATAGAAGGGCAAGTGCAGCCAGGGAAAATAACAGGAGGGTTATTTTTTTATTCATTTTAAGTCCCCTTCACCGGGAAGTCGAGAAAGTTTAAAACATTTCAGTTAAATTATTTAATTCCTGATATTTTTTTTATCTTGATCATGCATTAAATTGTTCAACATCTATGAAAAAGCTATGTATGGAATGCAGGACTCCATTTACGGGGAGATCCGATAAAAAATTTTGCTCAGATTATTGCCGGAATGGCTATAATAACAAAAGGAATTTGACCTCGAATAATTTTGTGAGGAACATCAATTTCGTTTTGAGGAAGAACAGGAGGATACTTGCCGCCAGATATATGCAGGGCGATGCTGAATCAAACCGGCAGGAACTTAATTGGGCCGGTTATAATTTTGAATACTTCACTAATTTTTACCGGGCAGCGGACGGCATTAAATATAGTTGTTGTTATGATTACGGGATTAGTTTTTTAAAGAACAGAAGGGTCAGGATCATTAGCATAAATTCCGATAATTCCCGGGAAAACGGTTCTTAATATTTCCCGGGGCATTTTTGTTCTACAAATGGTTCTGCCTCTTTCATACCCAGGTTTACCGCCCTGACGGCATCCAGGCAGGCACTGTCGGGCTGGTTCAGATAATAATAAGAGATCGCCCGGTTGTAGAAATTAGCCCCATTCCCGGGTTCAAGATGGATGGCCCTGGTATAGGAATTAATGCTTTGGCTGAAATGCTTCAGTTTAAAATATATATTGCCCTGGTGGAAGTAGATTTTCGGATTGCCGGGTTCAAGGAGTTCGGCGGTTCTGAGATCCTTCAATGCCAGTTCGAATTCATTGGCTTTCTCGAATACAATGCCCCTGTTAAGGATGAAATCCGGGTTGTCCTCGTCAAGGAAGATTGCTGAATCATAATCGCTAATCGCCCCGGCCAGATCACCTCCATTGAATTTAATATATGCCCGGTAAGCAAAAACTTCAGGCATATCGATCCCGGCAAGTCCGAACAATGGATCAGGAATGCCCGTGCTATCCCCGGCAATCATCGACAAGTTGAGCTTTGCCAGCATATTATCAGGATTAATGCTTAATGCTTTCCTGTAATCATTGATGGCATAATCATTCCGGTTGATTTGGGACCAGGCAAGTCCACGGTTTACATATATATTATCATCATTATCCCTGGACTGGATTGATTGATTAAAGAAATTAATGCTTTTCGCAGGATCCCCCGCTTTCAGATAACATAGCCCTAGGTAATTATAAATATCCGCTTCCTTATTGGCCATGGATATGAGCTGATTAAATTCAGTATCGCGTGCATCTTCACCATATTTAATGCCCCGGAAATATACGGCGTTTGTTTCTCCGAGTGGCATGTCTGCAAGGTGTTCAAATTTTTCCTTTGCTGCCTGGTAGTTTCCGGTTTTATAATACAGCATGGCCAGGCTGAATAAACCTTCGGCAAAAGCCGGATTGATCCTCAGGGATGTTTCAAGGCAATGGATTGCGGATCGATAATCAAGTGACTTCTCCTGGGCAAGCGCTTTTAAATACCAGGCTTCAAAGTTTTCAGGATTTTCTTTCAGGAAATTATCGAAATAGTCGATGGCATCGATAACAAGACCCTGATCCAGAAATTGAATACCTTTCCCGGGGAATTCTTCAACAGTATTGTATAGTCTATTACTTTGGGAATCCAGAACCCGTTCCTCGTCCTGGGAATAGGTCAATCCCGGGCATAAGAATATGATTGGAAGTATTAATTGTTTCGACAGGATGTTCGGAAGTCTATCCATAGGTAACACTCTGAAATCATTATCAGAATAAATTCAGGCAAGCGCGGGTAAATTGACTATGAACTCCGCTCCCTTCCCCGGAGAAGAAATGACTTCTATCTTTCCGTTAAGCTTATCGGTCATTTCCTTGACTATATATAAACCAAGACCTGAACCATTGGATTTTTCTGTTCCCCTGAAAAACATTTCAAAAATCTTTTCCTGTATTTCAGTATCGATCCCCTCGCCATTATCCCTGACAGTAATGGAAATGATATTTCCGTCGAGTTGGCGGGCGGATATCCGGATTACCGGGTTTTCCTGGTCGTAATTCTGGTATTTGATCGCATTCGAGATAAGGTTTTTCATAATGACGGTAATGCGCTTTTCATCGGTCGTAAATTTAAAATCCGGGGAGATGTCGATCTCGAATTTGATCTTATTTACGTCGGTCATATATATAAAGTCATTGATGATACTTTCAATGAGCCTTCTTAAATAAATCGTTTCCTTGATCAACCCCACTCTCACATGCCTGGAATATTCTATAATATCCGTAATAAACGATTCCAGGCCTTTTATCCTATCCCGCATCATTTTATGACAGAGTTCTATTTCCGATTTCTTATCGCTTATTTCGGCCAGGTTAATCAGGCCTATCAAGGACAGGAGAGGGGCTTTAAGATCATGCGACGTAATGTAAACGAACCGGTCAAGTTCGGCGTTGGCTTTTTCAAGCATTTCATTTTGCTGCCTGATCCTTTCCTCATCCTTTTTCCTGCTGGTAACGTTGATGATCGAACCCACCATGCGCACAGGTTTGTCAGAAGCATCCCAAATCGCCTTCCCGGCATCATAAAACCATTCATAATCGCCATCCTTGGTCTTTATTCGATACTCGATATTGTATGGAACTTTTTTTTCGAAGTGTTGTTTCAGCGCTTCCTTCACCATACCGACATCCCCGGGATGAACATGGTTATAAAAATCATCTATCGAGATGTTCAAATTATCGTTACCCGAATAACCCAGCATCTCCTTCCATCGCTGGCCATGATATATTTTATTGTTTTTCAGGTCCCAGTCCCAGATCCCTGCATTTGTCCCTGTCATAGCCAGTTCATATCGCTGTTCACTTTCCATCAGATTGTGGGTAAGATCGTTCAACTGCCGCTGGTGGAGGAATACATACGACTCCGAAATATGATTGGTTTGTACGAGGTAAAATACAAGCAACAGGCAAACGATATAACTTACCGAAAAATTCAGGCCTTTGAGAACCTGGAGCAGATCCGTTGGAAGTGATCCGGCATTGAGCAATGAAAAGCCTGTCAAATGATCGGTCAGGAAAAGCAGGAAGCTGAGCATAGCGAACAGGATACTCAGAAATAATTCATGGTAATCGAAAAATGCAAATGCGAGAAGGAGTAAAGGGAAATAAAGCAAATAATTCCCCGCATCATATTGGTTCTCGGCGGAAAAAAGAAAAATCGAAATATTAGCCAGGATTAGAAGAATTAATTTTGCAGCCTTATGCTGTTGGATCCGGTTCAGGACGAAAGATACAAGACAAAAAAGCAACGCGCCGCCGTATATAAAGGAAGAAGTATAAAACCCGAAGGAGAGATCGATCACGGAATATATAATACAGGATATTACGCCAAGTACGCACAATTGGCTAACGAGCAAAACACGGCGGTATTCACCAACAGAACTTATTCCGGGCTTATTGCCGATCAGGAACCTTTCAATATTGGTTAATTGCTGATAGCTCAACGGATAAAGATTACCTTCCGTTAAATTTAGGCAGGTTTTTAATCATTTAATCATCCGTTTTTGAAAAAATAATTGACTCGTCATTAATGAAAAAGCCGTCATGTTTGTGTTATTTTGGTGTATTTTTACCATTAATAATATGAAATCCAAATGAAGGCGGCTGATAAAACAGAGGTCGGCGCATCCCAGCAAAATTTTATTGAAGAGATCATTGATAAGGACATTCAAAGCGGAACAGTGGGGGGAGAAATACATACCAGGTTCCCACCGGAACCCAACGGGTATCTTCATATCGGGCATGCAAAATCGATCTGCCTGAATTTCGGGATTGCCGATAAATATAATGGCTTGTGCAATCTTCGTTTTGACGATACCAATCCAGAAACCGAAGAAGCGGCATATGTCAATTCCATTAAGGAAGACATCCGGTGGCTTGGATTCGATTGGAAAGACCGTGAATTTTATGCGTCGGATTATTTCGAAACATTGTATGGTTATGCCGTTAAACTCATACAGATGGGCGTGGCCTATGTGGATGACCAGTCTGCCGATAAGATCAGTGATCAGAAGGGTATTCCCACCAAACCTGGCCAGGTAAGCCCGTACCGCGAGCGGTCAATTGAAGAAAACCTTGATTTGTTCAGGCGGATGAGGAACGGCGAATTTCCCGATGGGGCAAAAGTACTGCGGGCAAAAATCAATATGTCATCACCCAACATGCATCTTCGGGATCCTGCATTGTACCGGATAAAGCGAATGACTCATTTCCGGACCGGGGATACATGGTGCATATATCCCATGTATGATTTTGCCCACGGTCAGTCGGATTATATCGAGGCGATCACACATTCAATATGCACACTTGAATTCGAAGTGCATCGCCCATTGTATGACTGGTTCCTCGACCATATTGCGGAAAAGGGGCATACAAGGCCAAGGCAAATTGAATTCGCAAGGCTCAATATGAGCTATACCGTTTTGAGCAAACGTAAACTCCTGGAGCTTGTTAACGGGAAATTCGTAAACGGTTGGGACGATCCCAGGATGCCGACAATATCCGGCATGCGCAGGAGGGGATACGCTCCGGAAGCCATAAAAAACTTTGCAGCAAGAATAGGGGTTGCAAAGAGGGACAACCTGATCGATGTTGCGCTTTTAGAGTTTAGTGTCCGCGAAGACCTGAATAAACGGTCTCACCGCAAAATGGCCGTGCTGTACCCGCTGAAGGTAGTCATTATAAATTTTCCGGAAAATCAGACTGAAGTTCTGGAAGCATTGAATAACCCTGAGAACGAATCCGAGGGAAACAGGAAGATACAATTCTCAAGAGAAATTTATATAGAACGGGAGGACTTTATGGAAGTTCCGCCTAATGACTATTACAGGTTGTCGCCCGGAAAGGAAGTAAGATTGAAATATGCGTATATAATAAAGTGTGAAAAAATCATCAAGGACCCGAACTCGGAAGAGATCACTGAAATTCACTGTTCATTTGATCCATTAACAAAAAGCGGAACAAATTCAAGGAAAGTTAAGGGGACCATACATTGGGTACCTGTTAATCATGCGGTTCGGGCCGAGGTCCGTCTGTACGACCGGCTGTTCCTCGTGGAGGACCCCGGAAGCATGAAAGATACCGATTTCAGGGATTTAATAAATTCCGATTCATTAAAAGTGATCAATCCAGTGTACATTGAAGATTCCGTTGCAGGTGCCAGGCCATATTACAAATATCAGTTTGAGAGAAATGGATATTTTTGCGTGGACCCGGATTCAACAAACGGAAAGCTGATCTTTAACAGGACAGTAACTCTAAAGGATTCCTGGGCGAAAATCAGGAAAAAAGCTTAAACGTCTGGTTGAAGACAAACAAATATTTGATTTTAACTTGCAAATAAAAGTATCTTCGCAGTCGATGGCTATTTAATAAATCGGGGAATAGCGCAGCTTGGTAGCGCGCTACGTTCGGGACGTAGAGGTCCGGGGTTCAAATCCCCGTTCCCCGACTTCGCCCGCCGAAGAGGGGGTATTCCCCAATGAAGGCGGGCTTCTTATTTGGTATGAAATAAATATAGGGTGATCCCGTAATACACGGCTGGCTTCGTCGGGCAAGCCCTACAAGAGAATCTGGGAATGGATG
>DATDPY010000470.1:0-26334 GCA_035292565.1 Cyclobacteriaceae bacterium
TTATCGCCGTAAAATACCACCCCCCTTCCATCACCATCTTCGTTTATTCCGTTGCAACTCCGACCTTCCCAGACGGCCGTCTTATTGTCTTCAAAATCGTAAGTGACCACCTGGGTATCGGGAGTTTCCCAATCATCTTTATACCTGTAGCGTCCGCCGGCGGAGGTGACTTTAACCGGGTATCGTGCATTCAAACCCCAGCGCATCACATCCATCTCATGTGTGCCATTGTTACAGGTTTCGGAGGTCCCCCAGTGCCAAAACCAATGCCAGTTATAATGGATCAGGTTGTCCCTATAAGGCCTCCTTGGCGCGGGGCCCTGCCAGAGATCATAATCAAGCCACTCGGGTACCTCTGCCGTCTTGCCGGTTCCAATGGAAGCCCGGTCGTTGGCATACCAACCGCGGGCAAAGTACACCCTGCCGATTACGCCGTCATGTAATTCTTTAATCCCTTTCAGATAAATCGGGTGGGACCTTCTCTGGTTTCCCATTTGTACAACCATGCCTGACCTTTTCGAAGCCTTAATCAGGATTTCGCCTTCCGCCGGGTTGTGACAACAGGGCTTTTCCACGTATACATGCTTGCCGGCATTACAGCCCATAATGGCGGCCGGGGCATGCCAGTGATCAGGGGCGGCGATCACCAGGGCGTCGAGGTCCTTCTGTTCGAGCATCTTCCGGATATCTACGAATCCCAATGGCTTGTACCCTGCTGATTCGAAAACCGTATGGATGCCTTTCTCAAGGGCCCGTTTGTCAACATCGCAGATAAATCCCACTTTCACCCCGGGGACCGAGGTAAATGCTCCCGCCAGGAAATCGCCCCTCCCGTTTACTCCCATTACCCCAACATTAATATTATCCTCCGCATTTCCAGCCATTGATTTTATAAACGGAGCTGTAATACCCAACCCTGCGGTTGTCAGCATCGATTTTTTTATGAATGATCTTCTCTTCATAATTTTTCAGGTTATGTATAATTATAACATGGCCAGGATACCCCTGGTATACCCAACCGATTCCGCAAGGCCTGGCAGAACATCATTTTCATCTTTTTCATATTCAAAGCTGGCTGTCCCGGAGAAACCGAGTTTTGTTATTTCCCTGAAAAATGCGGGCAAATCGATAACACCCCTTCCCATTTCAGCCGTATCACCTTCGGCGGTGGCAGCAGTAACATCTTTGATATGCATATCGAGGAGCCTGCCGGCGTATTTTTTTGCTTCGGTGGCAGGGTTGAGGCCGATCCTTATCGTATGACCTATATCGAGGCAGATCCCAATACCTTTGTCGAGGTCCTTGATCCTTGAATAAATGCTTTCAGGCGATGGATATACTTCGTCGCCGGGACCATGGTTATGTATGGCAACTTTTATTCCGGTCTTTTTAACCATCTGTTCCGTGTATGCGAGGAGGTCATGCGCCGGGACCCCGATAATGATTTTCATCCCGGCCATGCCGGCATAGTTGAAAGCCTGATCGACCTCTTCCTTCTTATTCATGTAGATGACGCCTGCCCCGTAAATTTCAACTCCTGCTTTCTTGCACATATCCATGGCTTTTTTAATATCATCCGCTGTACTTTCCAGCGGCAGATGCATGCTTTTCAGCGACAATCGCCGAATATTCAGTCGTACAGCCATTTCCAGCGATTTTTCAAGACTATAGTTCCTGAACGTGTAAGAAGCAATCCCAAGCTGAAAGGGGATGGCTGTTTTAGGCTTCGTCTGATTATTTCCCTGTGTGCTTATGGCCAGGCCGGCGATTCCGATTCCGGACTTTTCAATGAATTCCCTTCGTGAAATATTTTTCATAGGCGTTACTCTTAAAAAGTTATTTTTGAATTTACTAATAATTATTTACTAAAAAAGTATGGCCATGAAATTATGTGATTTTCCGCAATTAACGTGGTAAATCAGAAATCCCGCCACTGGCCTTCCATCAGGGTAACGAAGGCTTCTGGCGCCAAATTATATTTAATTTTTGCATTTTCAAGATCGGTAAGCGGTTGTGTCATGCCGTCGTCGCCCAGTGGAAATGTACCGAAATGGGAGGCAATACTTCTTTCCGCCCTGCAGTCGAAATGAATTTTTACGGCCTCTTCCGGCGAGGTATGTATTGGCTTCATTAACCATTCAGGCTGATAGGCCCCGATGGGTAGGATTGAAAGCCTGATCGGGCTGTATTTTTCACCAATGGCAGAAGTGAATTTTCCATACCCGGTATCGCCGGCAAAATACAGGTTGCCCTTCGGAAGGATAACCACAAAACCACACCATAGCGTATTGTTTCGGTCAAACATTCCCCTACCGCTAAAGTGTTGGGCAGGCACGCAGGCAATCCTTACGTTTTCAACAATTTCATACTCCTGCCACCAGTCCAATTCAACCGTATTGCCGATCCCCTTTCTTTGCAGGAACCCCGGGATCCCTAACGGTGCAATAATCAGCGGCCTGTGATCCGCTTGAAGGCGTTTTATCGAAGGCAGATCTAGGTGGTCGTAATGGTTATGACTTAACAGGATGATATCGATATCGGGTAGGGCCCGGATATCAACACCGGGAGGGCACATTCGGCGCGGTCCGGCCCATGGCACAGGGCTGGCTCTGTTGCTCCAGATCGGGTCGGTCAGGATGTTGATTCCCTGTGTCTGGATCAGGAAAGTTGAATGATTAATGAAAGTAACCCGTATAGTATCCGATGAATTGATCCTCGCTTCCGGAATTGATTTTCCGATATCCGTTTTTTCAATCCACGGCCCGGGCTTTCGCGAAGTGATCCATCTGAATATTTCCCTGAATCCTTTCGGCTGAATGTTTTCAGGATTAATAAATTCCCTGCCGTCGAAATGATCGCTTACCTCGCCCTTATATCCCGGAACGGATACAAGAAATCCAGACAGCACGATCAGGAAAATAAAAAAAAGCGGAATAGTAATGAAAACGGGCATTGTTTATGTGTCTGATATTTGTCTCAGAGCTTCAACAAAGCGTCGATCATCTGAAGGTTGTTGCCCTTATCCTTTACTACGATCATGGATTTTTTGCTTTCATCGATCAGCTTCTCGGTATTACTGCCGAGCAGGAATGATGCTGCGGCAGTCCGGCCCTTCGACCCGATTATAATAAAGTCGAAATGGTTCTTCTCCATGGTTGATGATATCAGGGCGGGTATATTTTGGTTTTCATCAAGGCTGAAAATCCGGCTCACTTTTTTTATGTCGAGCCCGGCAAGTTTCAGTGTTCTATCCATTTGTTCCCTGGCATTTTCTTCCATAATCTTTGCAAATTCTTCATAGCTCTTGCCGCTGTAATGATATCCGATCGGGACGCGGTAAACATGCTGACAGTTGAATTTTACCTGGCTTGATTTGCCGGCAAGTAGTTTTAACATTTCAAGTGCGAGAATGCTGTGTTCTGAGAAATCGACGGGGACCAGCGGATTCGTGAAAAGCGCATCTCCAGGTTTAATATCGGCTTCAGGGGAAAGAATAGCCACACTGCAATTGGCAAGCAGGGCCATTTTTCTGGCAAAGATGCCCGTGCTGTTGGGTTTCGACCTCTTCCCCACGACCAGTAGATCGATTTCTTTAACCATTATCTCTTTTAATACTACCTGGATCGGGCTTCCTTCCAGGATGAGGATTTCCGTTCGTGACTTAAGTTCAGGCGTAAAATATTTGTCGAGGAGATGGCCGGTCTCCAGGCGGATATTCTCATCGACCGGGGCTATCAGGTCGGGATATTTTTCAAGGATCTGTTCAGGCAGCTCAAGGTTTTTTGCGGCATGGATGACATAAATCCTGTCGATCCCCGCCTGTTGGGCCAGGACCGCACAAAAACGAATCAGGATATCGTCTGCGGGCGACTGATCAATCCCGACCATGAGTCTTTTCAGTGGGTGCATTCTAAAATCAGGTTTTCCGGAAAGCGCAATATAAAAATTTTACTGTTTATTCTGGTCCTGCTCAATATCTTTCACCGCGTCAATCGGCGACACAAGCTGCGCCGAATCTTTATCACCGGCATAAATTGATGCAATAACGCCTACGCCAAGAATTCCGGCAATAATAGCCAAAGAAACCAAAATGGGGAATTTAAAGAAGTGCACCAGCAGCATCTTTACTCCAATAAAGGCAAGCAGGAATACGAGGCTCATCTTAAGGTAATGGAATCTCTTCATGAATGCGGCAAGCACGAAATAGAGGGAACGCAAGCCAAGAATGGCGAAAACATTCGAAGTAAAAACGATAAATGCATCGGTAGTAACTGCAAATATGGCGGGTATTGAATCAACGGCGAACATGATGTCTGTTGTTTCAATGACGACCAGCACAACAAAAAGGGGAGTGATGGCCTTAACCCCGTTTTCAATCACGAAGAACTTACCCTCATGAAATCCCTTGGTGATCGGGTAAAACCGTTTCAGGAATTTGATGACGGGATTTTTGTAGGGATCCACGTTATCCTGTCTGGCCGTGATCATCTTTACGGCGGAAAAAATCAGCAGGATACCGAAAATGTAGGATACCCACGAAAAATTGTTGATCAGCGCCGCCCCAAAAATGATCAGCACCCCTCTGGAAATAAGGGTCCCCAATATTCCCCAGAAAAGGATCTCGTGCTGGTATTTCAACGGAACTTTAAAATAGGCGAAGATCATGGCGATTACAAAAAGGTTATCGATGCTCAGGGATTTTTCAAGGAGATACCCGACAAAAAAATTAAGGGCCGCTTCCCTGCCGTTCATCGGGTGGCCCAATGTGGAACCAATCCCGAAAAGGTGGGATTCATAAGCAAAATAAATACCCACATTGAATGCAAGGGATATGACGATCCATATTGCGGTCCATAACATGGAATCTTTGGCCGATATTTCCCCGGATTTTTTATGAAAAACTCCCAGATCCAGGGCCAGAAGGATGATGATGATTAATATAAAACCTGACCAGATTGCAATTTCCATAATTTCGTGATTTAAGCTCCCAAAAATATAAAAACATCATATATATGGACCGAATTCAGCGGAATTATTCTATTGCGATTCCTTCCCGATTTCGTGAATAAAATGGATTATGTCACCAAGCTCGGTGATTCCTTCGATCACCACCTGGTGTTTTTTTGCTGAGTCGGAATTCGTGTAGGTGAATTTTATTTCTCCTTTCCTGTCTGTAACGAGCGATGGATTCCAAAATAATAATGACCGGATATCGGGCAGGTCAGAGGGACTGTTTTGCATAAGACAAGGACTGGTATTAAATTCCCTGATAAGACTATATCCCTGAAGATGAACCGTCGAATATCCTTTACTCATCGTATTTATCTGTGGGCTTATCCCCTTTTTCGTATAGATTGCGATCACTCCGTTAGCTCCTCTCATGCCGAATATGGCTGTAGAGCCGGCGTTTTTTAAAACCTCGATCCTTTCAACCTCGCTCGGGTTTATGCCCACAAGGATTGAATTCAATGGTTCAATATTACTTAAATTTTGCTGATTGCCCATTTGCTGGGCTGTCTGGCCGATATTCCCGGCCTGGCTGCCTCCTCCAGGTTGTGCTGCAACGCCTGCACTTGCGGAAGCCTCACCCGGTGCGGCCGGCATATAAGAAGAATTGATGGGTACACCATCGATTAAAAACAGGGGCGAGGTGCCTGCAACGATGCTTGAAATCCCCCTGATCCTGACTTGCGCATTCATCCCGCTTCCGGTAACCTGCACGCCGGCAAACCTGCCCTGAATCATCTGTAATATATCGGCGTAAGCCATAGCCTCGTTTCCCGGAACATAAACATCATCCGGTCTTCCATAGAACTCCTGGTTGAATCGGTTTGATTTAACCACAATCTCTTTCATCATGATCTTTTCACCACTTCCGGTTCCTGAATTGAGCAGGGCATACTGTTTTTCATTGTTAAGGTATTTTGATATTTCATCGGTTACCGTTGCGGGGAATTTCTGAAGAGGCATATCCCCTGATTTATAGGGGGCTATTTTATCGATCCTGACCTCTGCGTCGATTGTTTTACCGTTGGCATCCAAAACCTGGATGATTACGCTGAGGGAATCAGGTATGTCGATCCCATATAAAGTAAACTTTCCGGTTTGATCCGATGCAGCCAGCATATAGCCGGGGTAATCCGCATCGAGGGAAATAAAATTAATAAATACATTGGGGACCGGAACCCGGGAATCGGATTTCAGGACAATGCCTGAAATATTAATGCCTGATTCCCTGGAGTATTGAATATCTAATTCCAGGGAATCCAATAATTTTTCCCACCTGAATCTTCTCCATCCTTTCGTGAGCATGAGTAAGTCGAGCGCCACCAGGGTTTCCCTTTCATCGTCTTTAAAGTAATAACCCGGGTCATGAATATAACCGGCGATGTCGGATTGCATCTGAAACCAGGTCTCGATATTGCTGGTGTACGGGGAAGTGGTAATTTTTAAAGCATCCAGCACCGATACCGATACCCTGGAACCGGCAACGGGTTTTCCAAACTGGTCTTTGATCTTTATGGTAATATTTTCTTTTTCCCTGTATCCCGGATTTTCATTGCTGGCCTCAAGTTCTACCAGCATTTTATTATTGGGTGGAATAAAAACAAGCCGCTCGTACACAGGCAGGTTTCGGTCATCGAAGATCGTTATATGAAATATTCCCAGCGGGAGTTTGCCTTTGGGGATAGTCAGGATCGCTCCGCCTTTTACGATTTTCACTTTCTCTTTATGGTAAATGATGCCCCGGGTTTGCCCGATCACATGCACCTCCCTGTCGTTATAAGCCGACGTAGTTCTGATAATTACCTGTATAACATTATTTTTCAGGCTGTTGACCGTGGCCGTTACACCTTCTTGCAGCGCCTCCGGAAGATCGAATCTTTTTTCTTCCCCCAGGTAATCGAACACGGCGTTATATTTTCTCCCGGATTCAGGCATCATGAAAAAGTTACCCAGGCCATACTGTTTCGTTGATACGGAAGCCAGTTGTTTACCCTGGTCATCGATTATCTTCCCAGTTATCTCAATCCCGGCGCCCCTTGGATCCGTTGCCTGAAACGCGACAAGACCAGGGATTCCTGAGATCGAATGGCCTCCCTCAGGAAAAAATTGCACATCGAAGTCGGTGTACCTGTCGGCGGAAATATAATTCCCCGACAAGACCTCGCCGGCATTGTAAATGGAAACCGGCTTGTCGAAAAAGAATTCTCCGCCCTGGTTTTTCATCCAATTGGTATATGCTCTCAGCCTGTAAACCCCAGTAGTACAATCGGCCGGTATATCGATTGATCCTTCATGAAAGATTCCGTCGACTTTGATGATTTTGCTGTCTCTTACGGTTCCATCAGGGTTGAGTAAATCAACATAAAGAGTTGTCAGAATGCCCAGGGGCAAATGAGTTGCTGCATTTACAAGGTATGCGCTGAACCAAATGGTTTCTCCGGCCGCGTAATAGGGCTTATCGATATGAAGGTAGGCTTTTTCTCCGCGGGAAGCGATTCGGGTACTTTTCAAAAGAGCGAGCGCATTCTGCACAAAGGGATCATCGTCGATATCATTATTTTCAAGCTGTACCTGTTCTCTGTCATTCAGGTAAATCGTGCCGAATGCATTTTTCTCCTCGAACGAGGCAATTACATTCTCTTCAACAGGCGTGCGTTTGACGATCGGGTTTTCATCCCAGAATTCCCTGTTATAGCCAACCTTATCGAGTATGTCGCGGTCGCTACGGGTGAACCGGACTATACGACCTCCGAGGTTCTTATACCTGTCGGGCGTATAATATTCATAGTAAGCCAGAAAGGCGTGTGTGGCAACTGGATGCTTATACACTCCGGATACAAAATAATCGAACTGTTGGTCGAGATTTATATAATCCAGGAGCATGGAACCGTCATCGTTCCTGAACGAAACGGTAACGTTAATTTCATAATTTTTCCAGCTACCGACGGGGTTTGATAAACCTATGATGTCGAAATTATCGTGCTTTATTTTTCCGGTGAGCAGGTAAATGTCATAACTCTGGTTATCGATCAGGATTTCTCCCTCGAGTGCCGGGATGCTGATTTCTTTCTTTGGCGTGAATTGAATGATCATCGCTTTTCGACCATCGATATTCCTGGAACCTTTTATCGCGACGTCATAATTCATCCTGGCGTTGTGACTGACCGGCATAATGAATTTATCGGTAGCGGGTTGGATCACCGTAAATACGCGAATGACCTGGGTAAAATTTTTATTATAAACAAAGTCGGATGAGCCCGGTCCTGTATCCATGGCATACCTTCCTTCCTGAACAGCCCACCCGGAAATGCCATCACTGGAAAACCGGGTATCATAAAAAATCTCATATAGCTCGGAATAATCATCGGCATTTTGCGAGATCTGGCGGTAGAAAGCTTTTCCATAATTAAATTTACCGGCATTGGCTGCGGCTTTATCAAAGGCTTTTTCGAGAAGATCGTAGGCATGGTCGGATTGCGGCCTCCCGGATATGACAATCTCCTCCATGACAATTTCGGAGGGCTTGAGCCTGATCCGTGCCGGGACCTCATTAAACAGTGTTATTTCCTGTCGCTCGTAACTTAAATGAGCAATTACGACAACGACAGGAAGTGAATCAACTCTTAAAATAAATTCGCCGTTTGTATTTGTAGAAGTGCCCTTATTCAATTCAGGGACTCCAATGCCGACGAATGGGACAGGTTCATTGGTTTGTGCGTCAAGTACGATGCCCTGTACCAGGAACTGGGCCACTGCCGGCAAAGATAACAGGCTTAAAAAATATATGACCAGAATGATTTTCGTCTTCATAGGTCAAAAAAATAAGGGTAAGCAAATTTAATCTAATACGATTTCAAAACACATGATATGCCACTTGAATTCCCGGCCTTCAAAAGCCCCTGGTTAAAATTTCGAATCAGGGCAGCAATTCGTCGCGTTCGAGCTGGTCAATGTGATCCTTAAGGGTTTCTGCCGGGGCCCTGTATTTCAATCCCAGAATGTTTTTGCTCCGGCTGTTATCGAACCGGATTGGAACGGCAACATTATTTCTGATATAATTCCATGAATAACCCAGCATAGGGCCAAATATATAAAGAAGCGATTTCGGGATCCGGCTGCGGGGGAAGGGGTATCGGCGACCAAAAAGATTCACCAGTATCGCTGCGATATCGGGCATGCTCAGGGATTCGGCTGTCACGATAAACCTTCCCAATGCTTTTGAGTTGAAACCTGCCAGTACATGGGCACGGGCTACATCCCGCACATCTGCAATTCCGAAATATAAATCGGGAACTCCGGTCCTGAATTTACCGTTAGCCATCGACAAGATGATGCCTACACTGGTGCCGTCGATCCGTTTCGACAGAGATGGACCGATGACGAAACCCGGATTGATAACGGCAAGCTGCCAGCTGTTTTGACTGCCGGCCAATTCCCATGCTTTTTTTTCCGCAAGCGCCTTTGAATAACTGTATGGAAGGTAATTTAATCTGCTGGTATTATTCCAATCTTTTTCAGAGAACGTGCCTTCCTCAGTCCGTTCGATCTCGGAACCGTCGCCATAAACAGCCGCAACACTGGAAGTCAGAACCACCTTTTTCACAGCCGGATTATTTTTAACCGAATTTAGGATGTTTTCAGTGCCTGTCACTGCGGGCTTTACCAATTCCCGATACGCATCCCTCACCTTCATCACTTTAAAAGGAGATGCCGTATGGATTACCAACCGGCAACCTTCCATGGCTTTTTCAAAAGAGCCCGCTTCCAGAAGTTCGGCCTTAAAAATATCCAGCTTTCCGGGATATTTACCTGACAGGCCCAGGAGGTGTGAATTCTTGTCAGCATTGGAAGGATCCCTGACGGTTGTGTTAACCCTGTACCCGTCATCGAGCAGATGTTTCAGGATCCAGGAAGCGAGGTAACCGCCGCCCCCCGTTACCAGGATGGGATCATTTTTATCCGGAATCATGAATATGTCATTGAAACCTTTCGAATTATATTGCTTTTTATAAAATTTGTTTCGCCCGGGTGTAATGGGACCAATATTATGAAAAAAATAACCAAAACAACTTCGATTGATAAGGATAATGAATGGGAACCCTTCGGCGAAGGCATCAAGAGAAAAATACTATGTTATGATGAAAAGCTGATGATGGTGAGGGTTAAATTTGAAAAAGGCGCCGGTGTTCCTTCCCATCACCACCCCCACCTGCAATGTTCGATGATCGAAAGCGGTATATTTGAATTGATTATCGGAAAAGAAAGAAAAATACTTCGTGCGGGAGATGGATTTTTCATTCCTTCGGGAGTTGAGCATAAAGCAACGGCCATGGAGGAGGGGATCATCGTCGACACCTTTCATCCTGCAAGGGAAGACTTTATTGTTTAAATAAAATAATTCAAGCGATGAGAAAATTATTTTTAACATCAATAGCTGGCATTATGGCCGCAGGATTAGCTGCGCAAAATATGCCCTTCAATGGATTGGGATCCGGAATCGATAACCTCCATCTTTTATCCAATGCCCAGACGAGATCCATAAGCCCTGAAAACTTTACAGGTGAAAAAGGAAAGGGCGGGATGGCCACTCTGGAACAGGGATCAGCCGCCCGTGCCGCAAGGGACCTCGGTCAAGGCTGGAAAGTAAGTCCGTATGTTGTCATTAAGCCGGGTGAGACATTCACCATGGCCACCATTGCAGGACCCGGGGCCATACAACACATCTGGATGACACCGACCGGTAACAGGAGATTCAGCATATTCAGGATATACTGGGATGATGAGAAGGAACCTTCTGTCGAATGTCCTGTGGGGGATTTTTTTGCCAACGGATGGGGCGCGTATGCCCAGGTCAATTCCCTCGCGGTATGCGTAAATCCCGGCAGTGCATACAATTGTTACTGGCCAATGCCATTCCGGAAGAAATGCGTCGTTACCATGACCAATATTGCTGAAGAAAACATGACGCTCTTTTACCAGATCGATTATACCTTAACGGAAGTCCCGGATAATGCCGCGTATTTTCATGCCCAATTCAGGCGGGTAAATCCCTTGCCATACAAGGAAGTCTACACCATTGTTGACGGAATTAAGGGAAAGGGTCATTTTGTAGGGACTTATATGGCATGGGGCGTGAATAATAACGGATGGTGGGGAGAAGGGGAGATAAAATTCTATATGGATGGCGACAAGGAATTCCCGACGATCTGTGGAACAGGAACGGAAGATTACTTTTGCGGGTCATATAATTTCGATGTTGGGGGCCAATACAAGGAATTCAGCACACCCTATTCAGGGCTTGCCCAGGTGATACGGCCTGACGGCACCTATAATTCAAACCAAAGGTTCGGGCTATACCGCTGGCATATTGTGGATCCGGTGAGGTTTGAGAAAGACCTCCGGATCACAATCCAGGCGCTAGGCTGGAGGTCGGGAGGGAGATATTTGCCGCTTCAGGATGATATCTCATCGGTGGCATTCTGGTATCAGCAAGAACCCCATCAACCATTTCCGAAGCTGCCGGCAAAGGACCAGTTGGAGAATTTATAACTCTCCAAAAGTTATAAACTTTCGGGGAGTTATTGTTTTTTGGAGAGCCTCGTGTTCAATTTTAAATAATTCTCTTCCGCCGAACCATTCCAATACAACGTCTGATTTCACAAAGCTTGCATCGTTTCTTAAAATCGATTCGTAAGAACTCAATCGCCAATCATTCAATTTTTTAACACACCCATGCTTTACTGGATTTAAATGAATATAAAGTATCAAGGCAGTAAAATAACTTTCCAGACTTACTTCCTTTCTTTTAAAGTTCGGGATGAACAAGCTGCCCATTCGGTTATTAACTTTATTAAAAGATTGCGTGTAACTGCTGAATAAACTCGCAAATTTCCTGCTGATAAGGTATTCGATGGATTTCCCCGGAATTGACTTTTCAAATACTTTTAATAATCCTTCATATTCCTTTATGTGAATCATAAAATGAATATGATTAGACATCAGACAATAAGCATAAGTGTCCGCAATCGGATCGATGAAATCACGGTATCTTTGAAGAAAGAATCGGTAATTTTCATCGTTTAGGAACAAGTTCTCGCTGCCGTTCGCATGCGTGAACAGATGATAGGTTTTCCCTGGCAACATAGCTGGTAAATTTAAGGTTGAAAAAAACTCTCCAAAAGTTATAAACTTTCGGAGAGTTTTTTATTTATTTCTTCATCTTTTTCAGGAGTATCTCCATCTCATCCATAACTCTGTTAATCTTCGCTATCGCAATATTGAAAGGCTCATCGGTTGTCATGTCGATCCCTGCCTTTTTCAGGGTCGGGATGGCATAGTCAGAGTTTCCGCTCGACAGGAATTCAAGATATTTGTCAACCATTTCTTGGCCTCCTGAAAGCATTTTTTGGGCAAGGACCTCAGAGGCGGTAAACGAAGTACTATACTGAAACACATAGAAATTATAATAGAAATGGGGGATATACGCCCATTCAATGGCAAAGAGATCGTCAATCACGGAAACGCCCTCTTTGTGCCCGTAATATTTACGCAGGATATCGAGGTATATTTCGCTGAACCGGTCGCCGGTCAGACTTTCCCCTGTTTCAGCAAGTTCATGGATACGAAGCTCAAATTCGGCGAACTGGGTCTGGCGGAATAAAGTGGCTCTCGCATTCTCCAGGTAATTACCAAGGATGGCCAGTTTCTGTTCGTCATCATTTATGCGTTTCAGCACATAGTCCATGAGCAGGGCTTCGTTGGCGGTTGAAGCTACCTCGGCCAGGAATATTGGATAATTGGCATTGGGTAACGGTTGATTTTTATTCGAAAAATAACTGTGCATGGTATGCCCCAGTTCATGCGCCAGGGTGCTAACGTCATCGTATTTTCCATTATAGTTCAATAATATATAGGGATGCTCATCGTAAACATCCCCCGAGGAATAGGCTCCCGATTTTTTCCCGGTCGATGGATAAGCGTCGATCCATCTCTTGTCGAATGCTTCCTGGACAGTATTGACATACTCGTTGCCCAGGACTCCCAGGGCCGACTTAACCAGCTTAATTCCTTCATCGTAATTGTATTTCAGGTCAACGTTTTTGACCAGGGGAGGATATATATCGTAATAATGCAGTTCACTTATTCCCAACATTCGCTTTCGGAGATTGAGGTACCTGTGCAAGGTCGGCAGATGCTTATTGGTATTTTCTATCAGCTTATGGTATACCGAAACAGGAATATTATTTGCATCCAGCGCAGATTCCAGACAGGAATTGTAATTCCTCGCGTTTTTAACAAAAATATTCTCTTTGACCTGCCCGTAAAGTTCCGACCCGAGGGTTCTCCGGTATTGATTCAGGGTGCCGAAAAATGATTCGAATACTTTTATCCTGTCATCCCGGTTACCGCTTGTTCTGTACAATGAATAACCTGCGGCATCGAGCCTGATCTTTTCGCCTGTAGATAGGGTTATTTCTGCCCTGGGCATTTCCGCATTACTGAATATGCTGTATATATTATAGGAATTGCCCATCATCAATGTGGCTTTGGCGATCATTTTCTCCTCGGGCTCTGTAAAGGTATGGTTCCGCTTTCTTTCAATATTCCTGATATATTGGCGGTATTCCTCCAGCTTTTTTTCTTCCTTGAAGAACATTTCGAGCTTATCGCTGCCGATGGCGAGAATTTCGGGTTCAACATAACTTGCAGCCGTGGAAAAATCGGTGAATAGTTGGCCTGCCTCCTGGAACATTTTCAGGGGTTCAGATTCGCGCGTGTCCTGATCCGATTTAAGACTTGCATACACATATAATCTGGTGAGATCTTTCTTTACAGAGAAGATGAAATCGAGCCCGTCCCGGAATTCAACAGCGGAATTGCCAAGCCTGCCTTTAAAGGCAATTACCTTTTGAAATTTTTGTGCGAAGTTAGCTTTATCGGAGTACCAGGCCGCATCATCGGCATAAAGATCGCCCAGGTTCCATTTATATTTCTCCGGGATATCTTTTCTGTCTTTCGAAGGATTGTCCTGGACCGGGTTCCTGGAGTTAAGTGAAGTAAATATGATCAACAGCATAAGGATTACATTCAGTTTTATGAATCTTGATTTTATTATTCTCATGATCGTCGGTTTTTTGATATTGTCAG
Organism: Cyclobacteriaceae bacterium; assembly: GCA_035292565.1. Classification (GTDB taxonomy): domain Bacteria; phylum Bacteroidota; class Bacteroidia; order Cytophagales; family Cyclobacteriaceae; genus DATDPY01. The sequence goes on from DATDPY010000470.1 coordinate 14,155, forward strand.
GTTTCATTGGTTGGCGGCCCGCACTTTGGTGACCTCATCTGGCGTGACCGGTCCTGAAGAGTTGCCCCAATCGTTCCGGATGAAAGTTAACACGTCGGCAATCTGCTGATCGGAAAGAAAAGCATGGGAAGCCATTATGTTCTGGTATCGCTCACCGTCGATTTCAACCGGCTGGCTGAAGCCATTCAGGATGATTTTAATGAGTTCCGATTTGTCACCGTTAACCATTTTTGTTCCGACCAGAGGCGGATTCATGCCCGGTGCCCCGCGTCCATTATCCATATGACATTGCTGGCAATACATCGTATAAACTTCCTTCCCGGGCCCCGAAACTGTCCCTGCCTGAACAAGGGCTTCTTCATCAACCGGCTGATATAATCGCCTGTCGATATACTGTGGGATACCGTCCTTATAATATAAAACGCGCCACACCCTTCCATGCTGGGAATCACATATATATAACGATCCATCCAGACCTTCTGCGAGACCGCAGGGCCTGAAAAATGCCTTATTGGGATTGGTTACCGGAACAGGACCCGTGAATCCGTCGGCAAATACTTCCCAGTTCCCGGAGGGTTTGCCTTCTTTCATGGGAATAAAAATTACATTGAACCCCTGCTGTTCATGATTCAACCGGTTCCAGCTTCCATGAAACGCTACAAAAGCTCCGTGTTTATACTTTTCGGGAAAAAGGTCGCCCTTATAAAACAGGACATCATTTGGTCCCCAGTGGCCTGGAAAACCAAGGAGGGGAGTTTTGACATTCGCACACCTTTCACCCATTTCCCCATCCCCTCCGAATTCCGGGGTGAGCAGTTTCAGTTGCCGGATATGATCATAATAGCAATACGGCCAGCCCATATCGTCGCCTTTTTCCAGGTCGAAGAAGATCTCTGATGGCAGTTCGAGGTTTTCTTCTTCCGTAAAGAGGTCAGGCCAGTACCGGTGGAGATCGTCTCTTCCATGCTGAAGGGCGAAAAGGCGGTCTACATCAAAATTCCACGTGAGTGCGACTGCATTACGTATCCCGGTCGCATAACGGAGATCAAGCTGTTGTACCTGGCCGGCTTCGCTGTCACCGAACATCCAAATGCCAGCCCTGGTTTCCAGTTCAATACAAGGATCAGGCCCCCTGGAATTTGGCGTTCGGAGAGGTTCTTCACAGCAATTCGACTTAGAACCTACATTGACATATAGATTTCCCTGATTATCAAATGTAAATGTCTTTTCCATATGTCCAACTCCATCTACAAGCGTTGCGATGGTATCTCTTTCAGTTGCCGGCATCAGCTCTCCGGGCGTCATTCTTGAGCGATATACATGCGTCTGATCTGAATAATAGAGGTAACCCTTGTGGATTTTTATGCCTGTTCCCGAAACCACCGAATACCCTGCCAACATATCAGCAATACCGTCGCCATTGGTATCACGCATGGCAACGATTCCTTTACCCTCATGGTTCAGCCTGCGCAAATGAACATACACATCTCCGTTTTCATTAACAGCAAGATGCCTTCCTCTGCCGAGAGTGTCCACGACTACCACAGCGCCGAAATTCTCCGGCAAATTAATCCCCCCGTTGCCCCTGTCGGGCAGAATTACATTTTTGCCGGATTTTCCGCAACCCGCCAATAACACAATGTTCATCAGGAATAAAAATGAACGACGTATGTAAAGATTAATTCTCATTTTTTAATTATATATTATTATTAACATGTCGTATTCCTCTTACGTTATTTCAGGCGGCGGACAGTTTTATATAGCTGATTTCACAACCGAACATCCGCCTCTGACCGGATAAAAGACTGTCCATTCGCTTGAAAAAACGAAGATATCATTCATTTTTCAAATTAAAACCTGAAATTCACTGGAATTCAGAGGTTTTTGTATTAATTCATATAATTAAACCGCTGTAAACAAGGAACGGATATGAACGTAAAACTTAAATATTCCATTATCATATGGTTTATGCTCCTTTCCTGCACCGGGGGAAAGGATGAACAGGTTTTTTTCAAGATTTCCAGAGAAGACCTCGCAGATAAGATCAAAGGCGCCTGGGCGCTGCAAACCATAGGAGTAACCTATGGAGGTCCGACCGAATTTGACTACCGGAAGGAAACCATACCCGATTCGGTGTCCATTGCATGGTCCGATACCATGATGTACCATTGGATGACCAGGGGACCTGGTTTATATGACGACATTTATATGGACCTGACATTTGTTGATATTTTCCAAAAAGAAGGCCTGGATGCGCCTGCATCTTCCTTTGCCAATGCCTATGCAAATGCGGGGTATTATCTATGGCATGCTAACCAGCAGGGGAGGTATAATATCCTGAACGGGATCATGCCGCCGGAATCCGGAAGCTGGAAAAATAATCCGCATGCCGATGATATCGATTACCAGATCGAATCTGATTTTGCCGGTATAATGAATCCGGGCATGCCCAACGGCGCTGCGATGGTTTCTGACAGAATCGGCCATATCATGAATTCCGGCGACGGGTATTATGGCGGAATATTTATTTCGGCAATGTACAGTTATGCCTTTATAAATAATGAAATGGAGGAAATCATCGGCAGTGCGCTGGCTTGCATTCCAAAAGAAAGTTCCTATTACCAGTGTATATCGGATGTAATTGGCTGGTATAAAATGTACCCGAACAATTGGAGAACTGCCTGGGAAGAACTTGAAAAAAAATGGGGTGAAGATATCGGGTGCCCCGACGGCGCGGCGGAGGGATTCAACATCGACGCAAAGATGAATTCAGCCTATGTGGTGATCGGTTTGCTTTACGGGAAGAGCGACATTGACAGAACCATGGAAATCGCCACCCGGTGCGGCCAGGATTCCGACTGCAACCCCTCAAGTGCGGCAGGAGTTCTCGGCACCGTGACAGGGTACAAGGCTATTCCCCCGAAGTGGGCATCAGGATTAACCTTGATCGAGAATATGGATTTCCAGCATACCACCATTTCCTTAAATGAGGCATACAAGATCAGCTTGGATCATGCGCTTGCCATGATCGCCATGAATGGCGGGGATACTATCGGAAATGAAATAAAAATTAAGCTCCAGGAACCGTCAATAATGCCCCTGGAAGTAAATTTTCCGTCCTATAAGCTGGCCGGGAAAGCAGATATCCAAATGGTGTTGGATTTGAACTCGAAAAATCCTTTCGAAACGGAATTCGAGGGAATTGGATTTGTTCTCAGGGGCGCGCCCCGAAATATGAAATTCATGGATACCTATGCCTTGCTTGATCCCGAACAGACAATGAATGATTTTATACTTGAGGTAAAATGCACAGTTGACAGCCAGGATCCCTTTGTGGTAAAGCTCCCCCTGAATTTCCTCAAGAGAAGCCCTGAGGTTGTTTGTTACCGGTATGAGCTTGCACAGGGTAAGCACAATATTAAAGTTGAACCTCTGAATATGGTTGAAGGAGTACAGCTTCAACTTTGGGATATGATCGTTTATACCCGTTAGATAAATATTAAATGTTCCGATATGAAATTTTTTTCTAATTTATTACTGACGTTATTGCTTTCAACCGGCAGTTTGTTTTTATTCCAAACCTGTAAAATTTCAACAGGCGATACACCCAAAAGAATCCTGATCCTGGCAGGACCAAAGAGTCATCCCGCCGGTCTCCATGAATACATAAAAAGCGCGAGACTGATCAAGGTAATGCTCGACAACGCTCCGAACCTTCAGGGAATCAAAACGGAAATTTGTTATAACGGATGGCCCGGGAACGAGACCATCCTCGACAGCGCAGACCTGATCCTGACTTTATCTGACGGAAGAGACGGGCCCAACGGCCAGGATGTCCCTTTCTTTACCGATCGAAGAATGGAAGTCATCGGGAAACAGGTCGACCGTGGCTGCGGGATAATGACATTTCACTATTCCACCTTTGCCCCGGATAAATTAGGGGAAAAGATCCTTGAATGGACAGGGGGTTATTTCGACTGGCAGAACGACAAGGGCGAAAGGGAGTGGTACTCCGACATTAGATTTATGGATGTACCGGTCGAAGTACTCAATGCCGGTCACCCCGTCATGAAAGGTGTGGAACCATTCAGAATCCTGGAAGAGTATTATTTCAAGCTTAGGTTTCGCGGGGAAGACAACCGGCTAGTTCCGCTGGTGAATATCCCGGGGCTTGGCACGGAGATGCAGAACGGGGGAGTGGTTGCATGGGCAGTAAACCGGGATGACGGAGGTCGGGGTTTCGGAACAACCCTGGGCCATTTTTACGGAAACTGGAAAAATGATGATTACCGCAAGCTCATACTGAATGCAATGATATGGACTGCCGGGGCCGAGGTTCCGGAGGGAGGAGTGGAGTCTCAGTTTTACTCCGAAGAACAATTGAACCTGCTGCTCACGGGGACGCGGTATAAGGCCCTGATCCTTACGGGCAATGATCAAACTGCCCATAAATGGAAAGAAAATGCACCAGCCATAAAAAAAGCCCTTGAATCCGGGGGAAAAATTTCAGCCGATATTTCGGTAAACATCCATGATCTGTCACAATACGATCTTCGTGACTATGATATTCTTGTTTTTAATTATTGCAACTGGGAGGACCCCGATCCCATATGGACGCAGGACAAAGAAGCCCTGCTGGACTTTACGGAAAGCGGAGGAGGACTGATGTTTATTCATTTTGCCAATGGAGCATTTCATTTTTCCCTGCCGGGCGCGGAGAAATCGGAATGGCCAGAATATCGTAAACTTTGCCGGAGAGTTTGGAACCACGAAGGTAATAGCAACCATGATCCTTTCGGAGAGGTCATGGTGACGGTTACTGAGGCGGACCATGAAATCACCCGGGGGATTCAGCCATTCACAGTCAGCGACGAGTTGTATTATAACCAGGAAGGCGCCGAAAAAATTCAAGTCTTATTAAGCGCGGTTTCCAAAATTACGAACCATGAAGAGCCGATGGCATGGGTATATGAGGTAAATGGAAAAAACGGTAAGGCTTCAAGGGTCTTTCAAACCGTTATGGGCCACAGTACGGCATCGCTGGAAACAACTTCCATGCAATTGCTGATCTCCAATGCCGCAGTTTGGGCTGCATCCGGCGCCCAGTACTGGAATGACCTGTGATACAATTCTACGTTCGATATACAGGATAATTTACGGGATCAGAATTTATGCGGTTCACCACATTAGCAGGCATCCTGTTTTGTTCATGCTTATGCATAAAATCTTCCGCCCAGGCCAAATGGGAGGGTGGGATCAGGCTTCCAGCTTCCGAATGGGAAGAGATACCTCAAATTCTTTTGGCGGGAGAAAATGGGCTGGTGATATACCATCGGCTCCCGGCGGTCGAGAAATCTGAAACAAGCAATTGGGAAATTGAGTTTTATGACCGCGACCTCCGGCGGGTGTGGTATACGATCATCAGCATGGACCTATATTTATCAGTGACTCACCAGGCATGGTTTGTTAATGATTTTTACCTTTTGTTTGAAGGAACCAGAAACCTGAAAAAAGTCGTCCGGGTTTTTCGGATGAATATTATCGACAGGTCCTATGATACCTATACCATCAGGAGTTTTACACCTTCCACAATCTTAAAATTTGACATTCTTCACGGATCCATCGTTTTGGGGGGCATTGAAAGGATCAAACCTTCGGTCGTTCTTTACAGATTCAACGACAACCGGCCTGTTATCCTGCAGGGATTATACAGCAACAAGATCGATCTCATTGGAATCGATGTTGACAATACGAATGAATTAGTTTCTGTAATGACATCCTTCAAGAACACAGCAGGGAAGTTTTGCATTGGTGTGCGGTCATATGACAGGGACGGACGCTCCATAGAAAACCTCGTTATTGAACCGCCCGGGGATATTCAGCTAATGCAGGGTGCTACAAAAATTATTAACAGTCAATACCGGGTAACAGCCGGGGTATTCAGGAGCGAAAAATCTTCAGGGGCAGGGGGGATATACATTTCGAAGATCGATATAAATGGATCGCAGGAAAATAAATTTCATGATTTCAACACATTCCTCAGTGATATTCCCGCCGGTGATACTGTCGGAGCGAACGCCATGGATGATAACGGCGGCCTGCTTACAAGGTTATCATGGCATGTGAGTGATGTAACCCAACTAGACAGCAATCCGGTTATCCTACTGGAAGGTTTTGAGGAGCATGAACAAAGTTCACCTGGCTTAAATCCCCGGTCGAATGTATTTTATTATTATAAAAAAGGTTTGGCCGTAGTCGTCGATGATAATTCCAGCTCCGTACGATCATTTGAGGTCGATATGGAGGGATTAAACCTGGAAGAACCCCAGGGGAATCTATTCCTGATTCCCACGGATACAGTTACGAGAATAGGTTATTTTAACGTTACCCGGATCGGCCTGGCAAACCTGGACACGTCTGTCAGCCAATTGACACGATACTTCATATCCCTTCCGGAACTGTCCGGGCCGGACCAGCAAAATACGATTTACCAGCATCATCTTTCAGGTTTCAAGCCCTGGTTTGATAATACATTTATATATTATGGAATAAGAACAGACAGGGACGAAAAAGGGGAGAGTGAAAAATCTTTTTTCCTCGAGAAAATTGTGTTTTAAGCCCAGGTTTCCCAGTGTAATTTGCCGTTAAAAGCTCAACACGGCATCTGCTGTTCCGGTAACGAACTCAATTACCTCAAATTCCGGAATATTAACCGGGAAATCCGGATTTATATCCCAAGAATTTTAGCGTCGACAAAAAAGACTGCCTGAATTTCGATATGATGATCGGATGAGATCAACTCATCGGTAACCGTATTGACTTTTAGGGAAAAGTTGTCTTTTTTGATATACTCCTTTAGATCGGCATCGGAGGTTACCAGAACCAGTGTACTGCCCGCAGAAGGCGGAATCTCATCGAGCCAGGCTATTTTAGTCTCCTGAAGGCCTTCGGCGTTAATAAAAATGCTGATCGATTCGAGGAAGCTGAAATCGCCTCCGGAAGGCGATGTAATGGTAAGGTCAAGACTGGTGAGTACGATCCTTTCCACAAGGTCTTTCCTGGTATCGTTTACAGCGAAGGTGGATTCGGAATTCGATTCAATATCCGGGGTCAGTATATCGATGGGAAGTGCGATCCCCGTGGTTGAAGGAATTACAACCGATGCATTGTATTCCATATTGAATTGGGTAAGCTTGTCTATTTTCTTGCAGCTATTGCAAAATGACAGAAATACAGTCATAACAATGAAAAGGCGTATCATCGGTGTTTGTTTAATTAACAAATATCTCTGATATCCATCGCATAAATCCCTTGATGTAATATAATCAAAGGAATTTTCGATTCTTTGTTAACGGCTCTTTTCCAGCCTGCTGAATGCTGGTACCAAAAATAAAAATTGGAAATTAATTGGATTTTTACCGGCCGGCCTGGTATGCTTTTAAGATGTAAGTTTTCACTCATTACTTAACAGATCGCATGACCAATTTCATGAAATCATTTAACGCAGCGGGTTCCAGCCAGCGGACTGCGGCCACAAGGTCATGCTCCTGATCGATCAATATATAATTCCCTCCGAACCCTGCGGCATAGAAAATGTCTGAATCAATTCCGACGAGTGTCGGATTGTTGTGTTTTGTCCACCACAGGTAACCATACGAGGAATTGGCAGGAGAAGGCTGATGTGCGGAATGTATCCATCTTTCCGAAATAATCTGTTTGTCATTCCACCTTCCGTTTCTTGCAAAAAGGAGTCCAAACCTTGCCTGGTCAAGGGTACTGATAAACAGACCGCCCCCGTAGTGGCCTCCTCCGCTCACCGATTGTACCGAATACCCGTCGATGTTGACAAATGAGTTCTCATAACCGTACCATCTCCAGGTTGTAGAAGCCCCGATCGGGTCCGTAATTCTTTCCTTGAGAACCGAGACCAGCGATTTTCTCCAGACCTGTAACAGTGAATAGGCCAGGAGGTTGACCCGTACATCATTATATTCAAAGGTTGAACCAGGTTCCAGCAATTTCCGGTTTTTCCAATCATCCAGGCTTCCTTCCCGGGGCGGACGGTCGGCCCAGTCGTACATACCGAATAAACATCCTGACCAATCGGATGTCTGGTTTAATAAATGTTCCCAGGTGATTTTTGAATTATGCTCGCCTTCAAAACTTCCATCCCATACATAATTGATTACTTTATCATGAATATCGGAGATCAGCCCCTGGTCGATTGCCAATCCGGCTATTGTGGAAAGATAACTTTTTGTAACGCTGAAAGTCATGTCCACCCTTTCAACATCTCCCCACTTAGCGACAATATACCCATTTTTCACAATGATGCCGGCAGTGCCGCCCCTGTGCCGCATCGGGCCTGCAATATCGTAATACGGTTCATCTGCATATGAAGTGAGGTTGGCTATGCGCAGGTCGCGTTCCATGCCGACCTCGTGATGCAGTGCAAAATTTACCGCGCTGTCGAGGAGAATCTTGTTCATTTTTAGTTCTTCAGGTTTCCCGGGCAGCCATTGCGCACCAGGATAATATAATTGCTGAGGAAATAGCTTCCCGGAAATTCCACATATGATTAATGTCACGATGAATAATATTCTTCTTTTCATGATGCACAGGTTTTTATCATTATGGGTGTAACCCAGCTAATTTCCAAATCGGCTTAAAATTACCTGATAAAATATTTATCGATCCTATCAAGGAATCTCGCATCCGACATTCCGGTCCTATTGAACATGATTACGCTTCCTTTTCCGGATTCGGGGTATATCCTGATCTCGCAATAATAGCCGCCTCCGCCGCCAGCGTGGGTGAAATATTGATGCCCGTTTAGTCTCCCTTTAAACCAGGACAGGCACATGCCCGTTGGCTTGCCGGAATTTGTCAGATTTTCTTCAAACAATAATTTCAAAAGATCATCGTCGATCAAGGATGAATTCGCTTTTAGCAGGTCCTGGCCATATTTTACAAGGGCTAAAGGAGTTCCGATCAATCCTCCGAAGGGCGTTCCGTTAACATAAAAATTCCTGAAGGGTTTCCATTGCCCTTCGGCCTTATGCATGAATTTTTTCTTGTCTATGAAAAAGCCAAGAAGCAGATTTGATGCGCTGATCTTCTTATGATATCCGGTTGCATGCTGCTGTGGATCCTGTAGAACAAAATCCAGATCATTGGACCGGAGCTTGAGACGGTTAAATATATTTTCCCCGATGTAATTTTCATAGATCATCCCGGAGACCTTTTCAATGACCTCGCCAAGCAAAATATATCCGAGGTTGGAATATGAGAATTTTTCGCCGGCCCGCGATCTTGTTTTATTATTCCGGATGAACACCCCGGTGAAAAATTTTTCCCTGTTGAATTCAGTATGTTCTTCAGTAAGGTGGATCCAGCTTAAGGGAATGGGATTAGGAATTCCGGACGTATGGGAAAGAAGCTGACGGATGGTTATATCCGCGGAATACGGGAACCTGGGCAGATATAACGCTGCCGGCTGGCCGAGGTCCAGCAATTTCTTTTTGTACAATTGCAATACGGCCAGCGCCGTAAATGTTTTGGTAATTGAAAAAATGTGGTAAGTTGTATTTTCTCTGGCTTTTTTACCCGTTTTAATATCGGCATATCCGGTTTTGTATCGATGGATGACACTGTCCTGGTCAAACAGGAAATATTGAACGGACGGCGTATTGCCCAGGCCTGACGCCTTCAGCAAAATTCGATCGGCTTCATGCATGGTTTCTCGATTCGATGGCCGGTTGAATGATATGAAAAATACAGGGAATTAAAAATCATCCTGCTAATGAATTTTAAACCGGAGCTCATTTTATCATCGAGCGAAAATATCAAATGCCCGACATTTGCAAAATTCCCTGAATTTCAATAAAACCATGGTCAATTCAGTAAAATATTAATATAATATTGCCGCTTGGTTAAGGCTTTACTAAATTTAGATGTTTTACACTGAATTGCATCATGCAAGGGAATTTATCAAGAAATGTTGCAGAAATGAACCGGAATTTAAAGCCGGGATTAAAACGCACATTTTCAGATGATGAATTTCAATGGCTTCCGGCTCCGGTCAGAAAATATATTGAATTCAGCGGCTTCAGAGACAGAGGACATGTGCAGTCTACGAGGTTGAAACAAAAAGGGATGTTCAGGACTGGGATCAATACCGGTTGGATGCCCTTTAAGGCCGAAGAATATTTTAACCTGGCCACGCCGTCGTATATCTGGAATGCACGGATGAAGGGACCGATGGGTTTCACCTTCAATAACCTTGAGCAATTCCTTGATGGCGAAGGAAGGGTTAATATAAGACTGATTAATTTATTCACGATCGCCGATTCGGTTGGAAATGAAATAAACCAGGGTGAATTGATCCGGTTCCTCGGGGAGTTGATGTGGACACCGTCCGCTTTTGTCGAAAAATATATCCATTGGAAGCCGATTGATGACCGCTCCGCTCAGGCGACCATCGATTACAGGGATATCAAGGCGAGCGGGACATTTCATTTCGACAGTCAGGGAAAGATAATCAATTTTACCGCCAAGCGATACCGTTCGGCCGGGAAGTATTTCTTTTTCGACGATTGGTCAACTCCGGTTTACAAATACAGCAATTTTAACGGGATCCGGCTGCCCTCCGATCTGGAATATGTATGGAACCTAAACACGGGGGAATTGATTTATACAAGGGCGGAACTTTTATCGGCGGAATACGATGTTCACGGGATCTATTGAATTTCCGATCTTTTAATTTAAATCCATAAGAAAATGAACCGACGCAATATTCTCAGAAACCTTGGATTGGCCGCCGTAGGTTTGCCGTTTCTTCCCAAGAGCCTGGTTGCGGAGAAGAAAGAGCCGGCAATAATTAATATGCTGAATAAGGATCTTCCGGAAGTAAAGATCACGAAGGTCAGTGCAATTGCCACCTCGCCGGAAGGCATTGAACTCATCGTGGTGAAGGTTGAAACCGACCAGCCCGGACTTTACGGGGTGGGTTGTGCTACTTTCCGGCAGCGAGCTCATGCGGTTGTTGCGGCCATCGATAATTATCTCAATGATTTCTGCAAAGGGCGCTCAGTTCATAATATTGAAGATATCTGGCAATCAACCTATCAAAGTTCGTATTGGCGGAATGGACCGGTGTTGAATAATGCACTGAGCGGCCTCGATGAAGCATTGTGGGATATTAAAGGCAAGCTTGCCAACATGCCGGTATACCAGCTTCTGGGAGGAAAGTGCCGGTTCGCGGTTGATACATACGCCCACAGGGGGGGAAGGACACCGGAAGAAGCCGCCGATAGCGTTCTGGCCGCCATGGAACAGGGATACCGGTATGTGCGCATTCAACTTGGCGGATATGGCTCCACCCATCTTTCCGAAGCAGCCGAATTCAAAGCGGCTGGTTTTGGAATGCCGGAGGATAACGTAATGGATCCTGTTGCCTACATGCAGGGAACAATAAAGATGTTCGAGAAAGTTCGTGAACGGGCAGGCGACAAGGTGGAACTGCTTCATGATATCCATGAAAGGGTACAGCCGATGGATGCCATCAACCTGATCAAACAGCTTGAACCTTACCGGCCGTATTTTATCGAAGATCCATTTTCACCGGAAAATATCGGTTGGTTTAAATTGCTCAGGGAACAGACCAGTGTACCCATAGCCATGGGTGAATTGTACAACAGCCCCCACGAATGGCTGGTACCGATGTCGGAAAGGTGGTTTGATTATATCCGGATCCATATCAGTCAGATCGGGGGAATTACTCCTGCAATGAAAGTGGCGCGCCTGGGCGAATGGTTTAATATCAATACGGCCTGGCACGGTCCGGGTGATGTTTCGCCTGTTGGCCATTCGGCCAATGCCCATATCGACCTGGCCGTCTGGAATTTTGGTATCCAGGAGGCAGTTAACTTTTCTCCCCTTCTCCGGGAAATATTCCCCGGAGCGCCGACCTATGATAAAGGGTACATGTATGTTAATGAAGCCCCGGGTTTAGGCGTCGATATCAATGAGACGCTGGCCAGGAAATACCCGCTGGGGAAATTCGACTTCAACTGGATGCAGCTCCGGAAGCGTGACGGCACGGTGATAAGGCCATAGAAGTTTAAGAAAGACTGTAGACAGAGGATGGAAAGTCCGGAGCTGGGGAAAAATTACATAACC
>DATDPY010000471.1:0-2875 GCA_035292565.1 Cyclobacteriaceae bacterium
ACAACTACATCGTGATGTGCACTGAAAAAGGCACTATCAAGAAAACATTGCTCGAAGCTTTTTCCAGGCCAAGGAATTCAGGCATCAATGCGATCAATATCAATGAAGGCGACCGGCTTCTCAACGTAAGCCTGACCAACGGAAACAATCACATAATCATTGCCAAGAGTTCAGGGAAAGTTGTCCATTTTCATGAATCGGATGTAAGGCCTATGGGAAGGTCGGCAGCAGGGGTCCGCGGCATAACCCTCGATCATGAAAGCGACCGGGTTGTGAATATGATCTGCGTGAGCCGGGAAAATGCACAGTTATTGGTAGTTTCAGAAAAAGGTTACGGGAAAAGATCGTCACTGGACGATTACAGGATCACCCGGAGGGGTGGAAAAGGAGTGAAGACCATCAACATTACGGAGAAAACCGGAAACCTGGTAGCCGTAAAGGAAGTTACGGAAACCGACGACCTGATGATCATCAATAAGTCCGGGATTACCATCAGGATCCCTGTTGCAGAAATGAGAGTAATGGGAAGGGCAACGCAGGGGGTACGCCTGATTCGCCTGAACGAAAATGATGAAATATCCGGGGTTGAGAAGGTAGAAATTGAAATGAACGGGAATGAACATCCCTGATGAACCTCAAAGAAATATTGGCATAATGGTTGTGGTTATGGTTGTGACGTATGGTTTGTTTGTCTGATTATGGCATTCATATTTAAATTAAAATTAATTAAAGTCCTCATATAAATCGTAATTTTGAGGAAACCGGGTAATAAGAATCATTATTCTTGAATTTTATAGATATGAAAAGATTAAATATTTTAATTATTTTTTTAGCATTAACCACAGCAGTTCATGCTCAAAAACAGGAGAAGCCCAAAGCTCCAAATATTGAAAAAGCGAAGGCATTGCTTGATAAAGGAGATTCAAAAGGTGCAAAGGACATAATCGATTATGCCCTGATCTACGAAAAAACCAAGGACAAAGTAAAAACGCATTACTACGCCGGGTTGATTTATGAAAACATCTTTTATGCGCAGGATTCACTGGACAACGAGGATATCGATCCGATGGCCTTTGACAAGTGTGTTGAAGGATATAAAAAAGTAAAGACCCTGGAGAATGAATTCGGCACCTATTACAATTTCGCGGATATCCGCCTTAACAATCTTTATGGATTCATTTTCAATAAAGCCGCCCAGGAATACCAGAATGAAGAATATGACCAGTCAATCCGGAATTTCGACAGGGCAACCAAAATTGTGGAGAATGATACCATCGCGATCACTTATGCAGGGTACGCGGCCCAGCAAGCGGGGAATGACGATCTGGCGATGAAATATTTCACATACCTGGCTGATCATAAAATGGCGGATCCAAGTGTTCACAGGAATATAATTTATATATACCGTTCGGTAAAGAATGACACCACGGCTGCGCTCCAGGCTGTAGAGAAAGCCAGGGCTCAATTCCCCGAAGACGAGGAGTTAAAACAGGATGAAATAACCATGATGATCCTGACCGGGAGGATTGACAATGCAAAGCGACAGCTTGAAGACGCCATATCGAAGGACCCCGGGAATTACCTGTATTATTACGAGCTCGGATTCATTCATGACGAGGCAGGCGATTATGAGAATAGCGTAAAAAATTACGAGAAATGCCTTGAAATCAACCCGGATTATTTCGAAGCAAATTTCAATCTGGGAGTGCAGCACTATAACGTGGGGGCCGAAAAGATAAAGGCTGCGAATTTCATGAGCGTTGATGAATTCAGGAAAAAAGGTAAAGCAATTGAAGAAGAAGCCCATATTTACTTCAACAAATCTCTGCCATATTTCGAAAAATGCCGCGAACTTCAGGCTGATGATATTCCGGTGCTGCAGACACTGTCGGCGTTATACGGACAGTTGAAAATGCCGGAAAAAATGGAGATTGTAAATAAGGAACTCGATGCGCTGGGCGCTGAGAAATAGGGGATAGATAATATTACAAGATAGGACGGCCACAGACGCCGCCCTTAATTTTTCATCACTTTACTTAACATAATATTAATTATATAACAAATCCCCAGTTCCCGACATGTCCGTTATGGTCATTAAGCTTATCATTAACCCAACCTGCTCGAACCCGAAGCAAAAATTAGTAATAAGCAGGAATCCTAAATTGTTGCTGACCTCCATCAGGGAAAATCAACTAACTTCAAAAAAACTTTTTGAATTGCGTAGATTGCCAAAAAAAATTTTTATGAAGATCGTATCTTATGAACTATATCAGGTCCAACCTCGCTGGCTATTCCTTAAAATACTGACCAATAGTGAAATCCATGGCTGGGGCGAACCTGTAATTGAAGGTCGTGCTGCAACGGTCGCGGCAGCAGTTAATGAGTTAATGGAAAATTTGATCGGTAAAGATCCCCTGAACATCGAGGACCACTGGAATACCCTTTACCGCGGCGGGTTTTACCGCGGCGGGCCAGTCCTGATGAGCGCCATTGCCGGCATAGACCAGGCTCTGTGGGACATCAAAGGCAAGTTTTTCAATGCTCCCGCCTGGCAGCTTATGGGCGGAAAAGCCCGGGATAAGATCCGGGTGTACTCATGGATTGGCGGTGACAGGCCGACAGAGGTGGTCCAACAGGCCAAAATAATGAAGGATAAGGGATTTACAGCAGTGAAAATGAATGCAGTAAACGAATTGCAAATTGTTGACTCCCATTCTAAAATCGACCAGGTGATCGAACGTATTGGGGCATTGCGGGACAATTTTGGCCGGGATTTCGGCATCGGAATCGATTTTCACGGACGCGTACATAAGCCTATGGCCAAAGTCCTGGCAAAAGCCCTGGAGCCTTTTTCCCCGATGTTTATCGAAGAGCC
>DATDPY010000472.1:0-2998 GCA_035292565.1 Cyclobacteriaceae bacterium
AACATGGGGTAGATGTCAATTCAAGAAATGCCGAAGAAACCGGAATTAACTATTACCAGGAACAAGCACGGCATACGTACGGTTACTCCCAGGCCATCGTGCCCTATGAACCGCTGACCGATACATCCGGCGTCAATTTCATCTTTCATATGTACGAGAGTTTCGTTACCTGGCGGATTCCATCCGAACTATTCTGGAGGCCTCCGCTCTGGAATGCCGTTGACCAGGGAATACCTGACCTTGTAAGGATTTTATTGCTCAAAGGAGCCGACCCATCATGGAAGTTAAAAAATTTCCTCCCGCAGGGCTCGCTCAACACCGGCATAAATGCACTGATGTATGCCTCTTACCGGGGGAATTGTGATATTATTAACATATTTATTAAAGCTGGGATCGACATCAATGTGAGGGAAGAGTCCGGTAAAAACGCCTTATATTATGCCATTGAAGGGAATTCCGCAGAAGCCGTGAAATACCTCGTCAAAGCCGGCGCAGATAGATTGGTGGATATCAATGAGCAACAAACGGCTTTAATGCAGGCTGTGAAATCTCCCGACCGGATCGATATGATCCCCATGCTGATTGATCTTGGGGAAAATATAAATGAACGGAACAAATCAGGCAGCGCCCTGATCGCCGCGGCATGTCAGCCCGATAATCTGGATATGGTGAAATGGCTGCTTGAACATGGGGCGTTTGTGAATGAACGTGATGAAGATGGTGTTACCGCTATGATGCTGGTATATGATTCGCCTGCGACTCTTCAGTTGCTCGCCGGGTTTGGCGGCAATATCAATTCAAGGACCGTTTCCGGGAGAACCGCATTATTTTCAGCAGTCGAAACGGGCGATTTCAACAATGCCACCTGGTTCATCGAGCATGGGGCAGACGTAAACAATGCCGAATTCACGGAAGGCAAAACCCCGCTCATGCAGGCCATTTATATGGAAAATTATGAAATAGCCCGCCTGCTGCTCGACCATAGAGCGGATGTTAATTTCAGGGATAAAAATGGAAAATCTTCTCTTGATTATGCAAAAGAAAAAAAGGATGTGCCTTCGGATATCATGGCCAAACTGAGGCAATGACATTAACCCTCGTCGGGCGTGCCTTAAGGATCAGAACAGGGTATGGTCCGATCACAGGGACAAGTTATATGCACAAATGAGGCAGATATGAAAAAAGAAAAAAAAGAGTTATCCAGATTCGCGTATGCGATGCAACGGGGTGGTATTAAAGAATTGGCCAGGGAATATTCCGGTGAAATTTATGTCGCCATAACGGCTGTTTTTACTATTTCCGGGCTATATTTTTTCTTTTTTATTTTTCCTTCTTTAAACCTTGGAGGCGATTCTTTGTTATTTGATTCCAAAAATGCTGAATGCGGAAATGAGATTCAAAAAGCCCTTCTCACTTTTAGTCAAAGCATGGATATGCATTATATAATCGATCCGGAAGATTATAAAGTCATCTTCAATGAAGGTCAAATGCAAAAGAAATACATTCGAGATGGCATACAATACACTGCGTATTTTAATATTAATAAAACAAAAGAGGGTTGTTTTTTAAAATACTTTAAAAGAGGCATATCACAACCCGGTCATTTTGAAACCACATTGGGCAATTATGGAAGCATTATATTGCCAAACTGCCAGTGTGAATAATGACTTCGAAAATTACCATCATGTTTGTTTGACTTTTATTCCTGAATTCCGGCAGCCTGGCAGGATCAATTTCATTTGACAACCAGCCAACTCTTCGACTTGTTATTCACATCGGATTCTTTCAATGATCACAGAATCCATATTCTGACCGCCCATTAAACGGACCCTCAGTTCCTGATTTTCGAGGGATATTTCCAGTGCATAATAGTTGCCGTACTGATCAAAATAGCTTATTTCCTTTAACAGGCTTCCATCTTTCAGTGAAAATATTTTAAACACACCTCGGGATGCTACCATACAGGGAATGGAGACCAAAATATCTTCGTCGATGAATTCCTGTAAGCAGGATTCGCAGCTCTCCTGGAGGACATGAAATTGCATATTATACAGGCGGAAACAGGCGCAGGCCGATCCGCAGCCCCAAATCATTAATATATTATTGTCGTTGGTCCAGAATAATGATCCGCCATAGCCGGGTTTTACGGTCCGGACGATCGAAAAATCGGATAAGTCCATGATCGACAAATTCCGGCCGGCTTCCTGACTGGTTTTGTGATAAATGAGAAGTTTATGCTTATCACGCGATAATAAAATTGTATAGATTTCTTCCCAGGGTTTGAAACTGCTGATCTTCCTGATTTCGTTGCCTTTTTTAAAGAAAATCTGTTTATCGGAGGTTTTTCCACTGACATATATTTTTCCATATGATAAGGAAACGGTATCGGACACCTGCCCATATGCGGTGATCATGACAGCCATCAGAGTTAAAAGGGGGAAAAACCTATTCATCTTAGCAAGAAGTTAAATAAATCTGATTCTGTATTTAATGGATGGAATTATCATTCAACCCTCCGGTAGGTAAGGGTGTTTCCCCTTCCAACATATCCCAGAGACAATTCGGAATCCGTCAACTCCACGATCATCCAGCACATATCGCTTTCGATAACGGATATGAATATTTCTTTATCGCCTCCGGGGAAACGGTCCTTATCCGTTTCGTTCATGCATTTATCAGAAAGCACAAATTCTTCCACCGTCCATTCCGTCAATCCGCCGGCAATTTCTTTTTGAAGATACTTTTCAAATACAAGATAATTGGAGGTATCTTCCGTATGCTGCCATTTCCCCTGAAGCTGATACAATACGTCATAGAAATTTTCGGCTTTACCTGGTGAATCGGATATACATCGAACCGAAAAGCCCTGCCCGATATCGTAGTCAGATATTTGTCCTGAAAGTAATTCATTACCACGCGCATATCCTGCCTCACCGTCCCTGTCTTCGATGGCAAGAATCCAATACCAGGCAGAACCATCAATTTCTGAAGCAGACCA
>DATDPY010000473.1:0-4246 GCA_035292565.1 Cyclobacteriaceae bacterium
TGCTCAGGCCTTCGCGCAACGGTTCGACCGCGTGCCTGCCGCCAACCGTTTACAAACCAAAGCCTGAAATCAGAAAGAAATAATTATGCCATAAAAATTATAGGCCTAATACTGCTACAGAGGCTTTTTGTTCTTAGCGCCCCTGTCCATATACGAACAGGATTGTTGGATAAACCGACAGTTATATTTTGGAAATTAAAGCTTCGGTTTCGGAAAATCGAGGGTGAACACGGCTCCCTTCCCAGGCTCGGAATTAACCCTGATCCGTCCGTCATGAAGGTACATCACCTGCTTGGAAAAGCTCAGCCCGATACCGGATCCTCCCTCGCGGGTTGAATAGAACGGGATAAAGATCTTATCCGTTTTCGAGGGATCAATTCCTCTTCCATTATCAATGATACTCAGGTGAATTCTTGAGCCGACAGTTTCTGAAGTTATTTTGATTGCGGGATGCAGGATCTCTTCAAGGGCATATATACTGTTCGAGATTAAATTGATCAGGACCTGCTCCACCAGGTTTCTGTCGGCCCGGATATGCTGGCTTTCCGCATTTATAAGCAATTCTGTTTTTATCCCGCGTTTTTGAAGCTCAGGCTTCATCAATTCGAAGACATGTATGATTAATCCTTCCAGCTTTTCAAAGGCAAATTCCGCTGCCGGAATGTTGGTTAGCTTACGATAGGCTTCGACGAACTGAAGTATGCCGGCAGTCCTCGACTGGATGGTCTTCACAGAACTCCGTATATCGGTGATGACCGGATCGGTAATCGTGCCAACAGGTTTTTGATTTCCCTGTTCATCTTCCGTCAGCATCAGCATGGTTTCAGTTAGCGACGCCAGAGGGGTAACGCTGTTCATAATCTCATGGGTGAGAATACGGATGAGTTTGTACCAGGCCTCGATTTCCTTTTGCTCGATTTCATCTCTTATATCATGAAAGGTAACTACCCTGCATTTCTCTTCTCTTACCTTTATCGTGTTTACAGATATGGATAGCTGTACCGATTCATGCCGATTTTCAAGTTCAACAAGCTTTCTTCCTTCCTCCGAAAGGCTTTCGATTTCTTTGGAAAATTGCGGAACTCTTTTTTTAATGTGGTTCCAGTGATTTACGATCTGCACGCTCAGGGTTTCGGCGGCCGATTTATTCATGAGCAGGATATCTCCCCCGGGCCTGGAGGCAATAATCCCGATTCCGATCCTGTCGATGATGCCCTGGAGCAAGCGGTAATGGACTTCCTTATCAATTTTAACATCCCTGATCGCATAGATCAATTCACGGAAAGCATCGGTCAGATCGTGGAATTCCGCAGGCAGGTCTTTATGGCTGAAATTCATGCTGACATCGCCATGCCTGACTGCAAACAAGAACCTTGATAATTCCCTGCTGCTTTTCCGGGTGTACCGGATTAGCTCGAGTGTGGAGATCACGACCAGGGTAAAAACGATAACCTGTGAAAAAATGTATTCAGTTCGGGCGAACAGGAATGCAAATAACAGGCATATCAACACCAGCATAATGACGCGGATAAAGATCGATATCGAATACCTGTCGCGAAACATGATTTTGTTTTCCTTAAGGCATTGAAGTTAATATAGAAAAATGAATCTTACTCCAGCCCATATCTCTCCAGTTTCCTGTAAAGCGTGGCTCTGGTGATTCCGAGCTCTGCCGCAACTTTAGAAAGATTTCCCCGGTTTATATTTATTGATCTTTCGATTGTTCTTTTTTCCATTTCTTCCAGGGTGTAAAGTTCCTGCCCGGCTATTCTGCGTTCCGGGGCATTAAACAGATGATCCGGAATTGATTTTCCTTCCGACAGGATAATTGCCCGTTCAACGGTATGCTGAAGTTCCCGGATATTTCCCGGCCAGGGATAAGAAGCCAATTTTTTCAATTGCACTTTATTGAACCTGGCATCGGTTTTATGGTACTTACTGCCGTATATTTTAAGAAAGTGATCGATGAGTATCGGCAGGTCTTCGGCACGTTCTCTGAGCGGAGGCATGTGGATTTCGACGGTATTGATCCTGTAAAGCAGGTCTTTCCGGAACTCTCCTTTTTCTGTCATCACCTTCAGGTCCATATTGGTGGCACAAATCAGACGGATATCCAGGGGTATAACCTTGTTCGACCCGACTCTCCGCACTTCCCTGTTCTGAATTGCAGTGAGGAGTTTGGCCTGGAGGGGCAGGTTCCCGATTTCATCGAGGAAGAGCGTTCCTTTTCTTGCCAGCTCGAAACTGCCGGGTCGGTCGGATTTTGCATCCGTGAACGCGCCTTTCACATGACCAAACAATTCGCTCTCGAATAGGGTAGGTGTGATGGCGCCCAGGTCGAGACGGAGAAAGACTTCCTGGTTTCTGTCTGAAACCCGGTGAAGTGCCCTGGCGGCAAGCTCTTTCCCGGTACCGTTCTCTCCAAGGATTAGTACGTTAGCGTCAGTCGGCCCCACCTTTTCAATTAATTCATACATCCTCCGCATCCCGGGCGATTGGCCAACGATCTCGGAAAATGCCTGGTTGATCCCAGACTCGACTTTCTCATGCACTCCTTTCAGTTTTTGGTAATCCGACCTGGACTTTGAAAGTTCGATAGCAGCCTTGATGGTACCATACAGTTTTTCATTTTTCCAGGGCTTGATCACGAAATCGGAGGCTCCTTCTTTCATGGCTTCTACCGCAAGCTTTACATCGCCGTAAGCCGTGATCATTACCACCGTGGTGAAAGGGCTGAGCGATTTAATTTTTTTCAGCCAATGGATGCCCTCCACGCCATCCATTTCCCCTTTCCTGAAATTCATGTCAAGCAATACCGCTTCCACATCCTCCTGTTCCAGAAGGGCGATGATTTTGCCCGGGGATTCCATGGTCTCTACCCGGCTGAACTTCTGCTTGAGGAATATCCTTGCGGTTTCAAGTACGTCGCGGTCGTCATCAACAATAACTACGGTGCCCTTTTCCAGTTCCATGCCGGTATTTTAAGATGTGAATTTATGAAGTGTTTAATATTTATACAATATCATGTTTAATAATAATACACTTTTTTAAGCCTGGATGGATACTTCTTCGTTACATACCATTGAAAATCAGGTCAATACAATTGATGGCATCTCATTTGTGTCTATTGCGGGTAAAATGTAGACGGGAATATCTTCCAAACCATACCGTGAAATGATTGCGGAATGGCCCCGCCAGCGGAGTATTTAATTGATTAATTTTAAAATAAGGATCCATGTTCAGGAATTATCTCAAAATCGCCTTTAGGAACCTCGTCCGTGACAGGTTTTATTCCTTCCTCAATATCACCGGCTTATCGGTAGGAATTGCTGCGGCAATGCTGATCATCCTGTACATAGCAGATGAGATTAGCTATGACCATTTCTTAAAAGACAAAGAAAGGATTTACCGTGTTGCGACCATGGGTAAGTTCGGGGACCAGAACATGATGAACGTGGCGGTTTCTCCTGCACCTCTTGCAGAAGGGTTCAGGAACAGCATACCGGAAGTAGAAAACACCGTCAGGCTGAACCGCACACAGTTAATCGTCCATCACCATGGCGAAACTCTTAAAGAAGAGATGGTGTTCTTCGCCGATTCAACTTTTTTTGACATTTTCAGTTTTGGATTGCTCCAGGGAGATCCGCATACCGTATTGACTGAACCCAACTCACTTGTCGTAACACGCGAAACGGCGATAAAATATTTTGGCCGCGACTCAGTCGAAAACGGTAAGGCTTTGGGAGAGCTGATCAGATCAGGGAAGAATGCCTATAAGATCACCGGTATCACAGCAGATATACCCTATAATTCACACCTGGATTTTGACCTATTGATATCCATGTCGACTAATCCGGATGCGCTGAATCCGATCTGGATCAGTATGAATTATTATACCTATATAAAATTAAGACCCGGTACAGACATCCGGGCGCTCGACGATAAATTCAGGGATATCATTATAAAAAATGTCGTGCCCCAGGTGGTGCAATACCTGCACATGCCTGAATCAATATTCTCAAGGGAGAACATGGACGAACAATTGCGGTATTACCTGCAGCCGGTATCGGAAATCCACCTGCATTCCAATCTTTATGCCGAGATGCATCCCAACGGCAATATTCTGTATATCCGGATCTTCGGCGTGATCGCTATATTTATTATCCTGATTGCCTGCATTAATTTTATCAACCTTGCTACTGCCAGGTCGATGCGACGCGCAAAGGAAGTCGGGGTCAGGAAGACC
>DATDPY010000474.1:0-3287 GCA_035292565.1 Cyclobacteriaceae bacterium
GAAAATGGGATTGACCTGACAGACCTTGCCGATAAAAAGGATGACAGGTATATTTCGGGATTCAGTCCCGGGAAATACCAGGGTATCAGCGAGATGCACGACCTGATCATTGACCCGGGAAATATCCGTGGGAATAACTGCCTTTACCTGGTCATGAATGGATGGATATTCCCTACCGATGCCAGCATCAATTATGCCGTATCCCAAACCGGCAAATCATTGTCTATCCCCCCCTATTTGCAGGTGATGGATCGGGACGGCAATTGGAAAACCATTATCGAGAATATCGGTTTCCCGATGGGGAAGAACAAAACGGTGATCACGGATATTTCCGGGAAGTTCCTGTCCGCGGACCGCAGGATCAGGATCAGGACCAATATGGAAATTTATTGGGATTATATTTGTTTTGCCACTACATGTTATGAAAATACCGTTCGTTCGACATCGCTGTTACCGGGTAAGAGCGATTTACATTTCCGGGGATTTTCATCGCTTTACAGGAAGGGCGGAAGGTATGGTCCACACTGGTTCGATTATGCCAGGGTAAGCACGGAACCAAAATGGCGTGATCTCACCGGGAATTATACCCGGTATGGGGATGTTGGTGAATTATTATTGGATGACGATAATCGTTATATCATTATGAATGCAGGCGACGAGGTATCCATCGAATTTGAGGCAACCGGTCTGCCGGTACTGCCGAAGGGGTGGACAAGGAACTTCCTAATCCACAGCATAGGCTGGGTCAAAGATGGGGACCTGAATACGACAAATGGCCAGGAGGTCATGCCCCTTCCATACCATGGAATGGATCAATATCCATATAGCAAAAGCGACAGGTACCCGGAGACCGACGACCTGAAAGTATATAACCGTAAATACAATACCCGAGCCGTAACAGGCCAGAAGTTTAAAGATGAAATCCGTGAACTTGTCGATTAAACCGCTGCAAGTTTTTTCCGGCATTTCGGGCAGGATCGATCGGCTGCTATTCATCATGATTATTTTCATTACTGGCCCCGTAACCGGTTTCTCCCAGGAGGCGGGTTCCGGTGAAAAGCTGTTTACACGCCTCGCGCCTGACCATACAAATATCAAATTCAATAATTTATTGAGCGACCAGGAAGAATACAGCATTCTCCTGTATTCAAACTACTACGGCGGAGCCGGAGTGGGCATCGGAGATATTAATAACGACGGCCTTCAGGATATATATTTTGCAGGAAACCTGGTCGCCGATCGCTTATATTTAAATCAAGGAGACCTGGCATTTGAAGATATCACTGAAAAAGCAGGGATCATTGACAACGGTGGCTGGTCATCGGGAGTGGTGATGGGTGATGTTAACAGAGACGGATTCCTGGATATTTACGTCACCCGGGAATTATATGACGACCGGCCCGACTTGAGAAAGAATGTATTATATATCAACAACGGGAATAATACTTTTACCGAAAGCGCCGCCAAATATGGAATTGATGATAACAACAGGACACGGCATGCGGCATTTCTCGACTACGATAAAGACGGCGACCTCGATTTATTTCTCTGTAACCAGCCTCCAAACCCCGGCGTATACTCGCAATACTATAATACCGAATTACTTCTCGATGAATACACTCCCAGGCTTTATGAAAACCAGGGCGCAACATTTAAGGATGTCACACTGAAAGCAGGGCTGTTCAAGGCCGGGTTTCCGAACAGCGTCATGGCGAGTGATCTTAATGGGGACGGGTGGACCGACCTCTGGCTGGCCAATGATTATTGGGCCGGAGATTACATGTATATGAATAACGGGGATGGCACCTTCACCGACCGAATCCATGAGCAGGTCCGTCATATCACGTTCAGCAGCATGGGCATCGATGCCGGCGATATTAATAATGATGGCCTTCCGGAAGTGCTCATCCTCGATATGGTTCCGGAACAACATGTAAGGCGCCAGTCAAATATGGGAGGTATGAACCCCCAGGCATTTCGCGATGTAGTAAACGAAGGAGGGCATTATCAATATTTTACAAATACTTTTTTTCTAAACGCCGGAGGGGGTTATTATTCCGATATTTCAAAATTAGCCGGAATTACGTCAACGGATTGGAGCTGGTCAGTGCTCTTCGCCGACCTCGACAACGACGGATGGAAGGATATATTTATAGCCAATGGCCTCATGAGGGATATCCGGGACTATGACGCAGCAGTTGAGTTTCCAAAATTCATTGAATCCGCGATCCATGAATACCTGTCCAAAAACCCGAATCCTGAAAATATAAGTGTATGGGATATCGTGGACATGGAAGAGGCCATGAAGATCTCCCCTTCCGTCAAAATCCCCGACTATGCGTTTAAAAATAACCGGGACCTTACTTTTTCCAATGTATCCGAGGCCTGGGGAGTGAACGACAGCATATTTTCTCACGGAGCCGCCTACGCCGACCTCGATAATGACGGCGATCTTGACATTGTGGTTAATAATGTAAACGATGTGGCTTCCGTTTACAGGAATAACGCCAATAAAATCGGAAATTCTCATTTCCTGCGCATCATGCCAATTGCAGATCTGGGCATTGTTTCAAACCTGGGAACGAAGATATGGATCGAAACCGGCGAAGGCCGGCAATTCTTTGAGATCACCAGTGTCCGCGGCATGTATTCAACCAGCGAACATATTGCCCATTTCGGGATTGGCAATTCCAAAAAGGTGAATCTGCTGAGGGTGATCTGGCCAGACGGAAACGAAAATGTTGTTAAGAATATTAAAGCCGATCAGGTGGTCCGCATATTTTATAGCGATTCTGAAAAACCGGCTAAAGTAAAATCCATTAACTCACCGGTTCTTTTTTCTGAAGTTACGGGGCCTGATAAGATCATTAGCCGCCATCGTGAAAATATCTTTGATGATTACAGGGTCCAGAAACTTCTTCCGTATAAGATGTCGGAGTTGGGGCCGCCATTGGTAACCGGCGACGCAAACGGGGATGGAATTGAAGATCTGTTTGCCGGTGGGGCGGCTGGGGATACGGGGCGCATTTTTTTATCTGACTCCGGCGGAAGATTTAAACTGAAGGTATGCGAAGGTCTCGATGCGGACAGAGTTTTTGAAGATATGGGTGCGGCATTTTTCGATGCCGACGGCGACACTGATCTTGATCTCTACGTAGTAAGCGGGGGAAATGAATTCAGGCCGCGATCCCCCAATTACCAGGACAGGCTTTACTTAAACGATGGTGCGGGAAATTTTACCAGGTCAATCGATGCCCTTCCGAGAATGAATATCAGCGGCTCGAAGG
>DATDPY010000475.1:0-8273 GCA_035292565.1 Cyclobacteriaceae bacterium
GAGGGGAGTAGATTCACATGGAGTTGCCCGCTTATCCGGCTATTTAAGGCTATGGGAAGCCGGAAGGGCGAATATGGCCCCTGATATAAGGATCGTACACGAAACGCCTACAACTGCCCTAATTGATGGCGATAAAGGGCTGGGCCTGGTCGTAGGTCCCCGCGCTATGGGAATTGCTATACAAAAGGCCAAGGATTTTGGCTCCGGGTGGGCAGCGGTCAGAAATTCCAATCATTTCGGAATTGCAGGGTATCATTCACTCCTGGCCGTTAAACAGGAGATGATCGGGATATCCATGACCAATGCAAGCCCCCTGGTAGCTCCTACATTTTCGACCGACAGGATGCTGGGTACCAACCCGATCGCAGTCGCAATACCTGCGGGGGAAAACCCGCCTTTTGTAGCTGATTTTGCTACGGCTGCAGCGGCCAATGGTAAACTTGAGATCCAGCAGAGGAATAATAAACCGATACCTGCCGGCTGGGTCCAGACAAAAGAAGGGCATGAATCAACCGATGCCCATGAATTAAAAAAAGGCGGCGCTTTATTGCCCCTGGGGAGCGACCGTGACCACGGAAGTCATAAGGGCTACTGCCTGGGGGCTATCGTCGATATATTTTCTGCCGTATTTTCCGGTGCCAATTACGGGCCTTGGGTCCCGCCATTCGTCAGTTTCCTTCCCTTGCCGGAAAATCCTGTCGGCGAAGGTATCGGGCATTTTTTTGGGGCTTTCCGCATCGATGCATTCAGGCCGGCTTCGGAATTCAAATCCCATATGGATCAATGGATCAACCGGTTCAGACAGGCAGAAGTTATTAACGGGCATCACAAGGTCCTGATTCCGGGAGATCCGGAACGGGAAGCTGAAATGGAAAGATCGGCTAGCGGTATCCCCCTGCATCAATCCGTGGTCGCAGATCTGAAGGAAATTGCTTTAAAGTTCGGGCTGGAATTCTGATCACAGGGTAAAACCTACACGGACCACCCATGGACTGTTATAAGGTGACCTGACCTCGTCAAATATCAGGTTATATAACGCCAAGATCATGAACCCTGCCCTGTTGCCGATAGGCTGAAACAATCCACCCCCGACCAGCACGGAAGGAACCCATTCGCGGATCAGTTCGTATGTTGAGATGCTGGTATACTTCGCATATTCAAGGTTCAGGTTCTCATATTCCCCGTACAGGAACAAGGGAAGATTCAGCAGTGAAACATTATGCCGTGCAAACAGCCGCCCTCCGTAAATATTAGTCTCATAATTGATATTCCTGTATTTGAGATAACGATAAGTTATTCCAACGCCTGCGGATAATTTCCGGGTAATCATATATCCCGCCAGCGGCGAAACATCCACATATGTGATGGTCCCTAATTGAAACCCCATGCTTCCGCCAAAATACAAACGCTGGCCGATGGTTGATTTGGCGCCTAATGGGAGCTGAATCTGGGCATATGTATACGCCGAAAGCGCCAATAATATGGCCAGGAACAGTATTTTCTTCATTTTGGGAAATTGACTTTGCAACACGCGGAATCCCAGAAGATCATTCCTCAACAAGTATATAAAGGTCTTCGGAATTTTTCTTCATAAAATATTTTTCACGAGCGAATTTCTCGAGGAGCTCATCATTGGTAAGAAGTTCCTGGCGGTCCTTCTCCACGGAAATGATCTGGTTTTTGTAAAACTTTTCCTGCGCAAGCAATTCGGATATTTTTTTCCTCTGACTTAACTGGGCAATGATATTGTTGGAATCGATAAAAAGCATCCATATGACGAACAACGAACCGCTCAGGAAATAAAAATTCCTGAATGGCCTGAGGAATTTCATTAACATGCTCTGAACATTTAACGAATTATATGCCAAATTAACGAATTCCGCGAAAATATAAAAGCCCGGGTAGTCCGGGCTTTTCCTCTTTAACGATTATCTTACTTAATTCCATAAACGGCGACTTCCCCCAGCTCCTCCTCAATACGCAGCAACTGGTTATATTTCGCCATTCGATCGGAGCGTGACATTGACCCGGTTTTGATCTGGCCGGCGTTGGTAGCTACGGCAATGTCAGCAATCGTTGAGTCTTCAGTTTCCCCGGACCGGTGGGAGATAATTGCCGTCCATCCCGACTTATGGGCCATTTCAATTGCATCCAGGGTTTCGGACAGGGTGCCTATCTGGTTTACCTTTATCAGAATCGAATTCCCGCATTTCTCTTCGATTGCGCGTTTCAGGAATTTAACGTTGGTGACCAGAAGATCATCGGCAACAAGCTGGCATTTTGTGCCTATTTTACCTGTCAGCATTGCCCAGCCTTTCCAGTCATGCTCAGAACAACCGTCCTCAATGGAATCGATCGGGTATTTCGATATCAAACTTGCCAGGTATTCAACCTGCTGTTCCGGTGATCTTACCATTCCCTTTTTGCCTTCGAATTTTGTGTAATCATATTTCCCGTCCTTGAAAAATTCCGAAGCGGCGCAGTCCAAAGCCAGGGTTATGTCTTTACCGGCCTTATAACCGGCAACATCTATGGCTTTAAGGACACTTTCAACAGCCTCTTCAGTGCCTCCGGCGAAATTCGGTGCGAACCCCCCTTCATCACCAACAGCGGTGCTAAGTCCCTTTTCCTTGATGATCTTTTTTAGATTATGAAAAACTTCCGAACCCATTCTTAGCGCTTCAGAATAAGTTGGAGCTCCCACCGGCCTGATCATAAATTCCTGGAATGCGATTGGGGCATCGGAATGAGATCCCCCGTTAATAATGTTCATCATGGGTACCGGCAGACGGAAGGCATTTACGCCTCCCAGGTAACGGAACAAAGGCATTCCCAGTTCCTCGGAAGCTGCTCTGGCAACAGCCAGCGATACTCCAAGAATGGCATTGGCCCCGAGCTTGTTTTTATTCTCGGTACCATCAAGCTCGATCATTATTTTATCCACGAGTTTCTGGTCGAATACCGAATACCCGGTCAGCTCTTCAGATATTTTTTTGTTAACATTTTCAACTGCTTTCAGTACCCCCTTTCCCATGAATTTGGATTTATCTCCATCGCGCAGTTCGATAGCTTCATTTTCCCCGGTAGATGCCCCTGAGGGAACGGCGGCTCTGCCAAGGATGCCATTTTCAGTGATCACATCCACTTCCACAGTCGGGTTACCTCCTGAGTCGAGGATTTGCCTGCCAATGATTTCAACGATAGTGCTCATAGTAATAAAAGATTAGTTATTGTCCATAAGTGTTAAAAAATTATCAAACAGGTATCCTGAATCATGGGGCCCAGGGGAAGCTTCGGGATGGTACTGGACAGAAAATGCCTTTTTGCTTTTCAGCCTGAGACCTGCCAAAGTTCCGTCGTTCAGGTGGATATGGGTCATTACGGCATCCGGATTATTCTTAAGTTTATCCTTGTCGACAACAAAGCCGTGGTTCTGGGATGTTACTTCGCTTTTGCCCGTTTCAATATTTTTAACCGGGTGATTTAGACCGCGATGCCCATGATGCATTTTATAAGTTGGTATACCCGCTGCCAGGGCAAGCAAATGATGGCCCAGACAGATCCCGAACAAGGGCTTATTCGCATCGAGTACCTGCTTCACCGTTTCAATTGCATAATCCATGGAGGCAGGGTCGCCCGGACCATTGGATATAAAATATCCATCCGGCATCCAGTTTTCCATATCCCTGAAAGTGGTCTTTGCCGGAAAAACCTGGCAATAGCAATTTCGGGTGATCAGGTTTTTAAGGATATTGATTTTTACGCCAAGGTCAAGAACCGCAACTTTGTGTTTGCTTTTCTCATCCCCGACAAAATAGGGTTTCCCGGTACTCACAAATGAGGAAAGTTCAAGACCATTCATATCGGGCACCTTTTTCAGCTCATCATATAATTTATCGACCTCGGTGATCTCGGAAGATATGATCGCATTCATTGCTCCTTTATCCCTGATATGCCGGACCAGGGCCCTGGTGTCGATGTCGGTTATTCCAACTACGTTGTTACGATGCAGGTATTCCTGGAGTGAATAACTTGCGGAGAGCCTGCTGAAAGTTTCCGAGAAGTCATTGACCACGATCCCTGATATTTTCGGGGAACCGGATTCCTGCTCATCATCATGGGCCCCATAATTTCCAATATGCGCTGTGGTATTGACGATGATCTGTCCATAATAAGAAGGATCCGTATAAATCTCCTGATATCCGGTCATTCCGGTATTGAAACATATTTCCCCTCCCGAAGTGCCTAACTTACCAACTGCTTTCCCCCTGAAACAACTGCCGTCGGCGAGCAGCAAAACGGCATCTTTGCTGAGAATTTCCTTCATCCCCCTACAAGGTTTATATCGCTAAAATAGTTATTAAAACCATCCCGAGCCAAATCGCCCCAGGCATATTCCTCACCCCGCCAAAAAAAGAAACCGGGTTGAGTGGCCCGGTTTCCAGAATAATATGATTTGATCAATCATTTTTATTTTTTATTCTTTTTGGACTGTTTGGCTTTCTTTTCAGAAGATTTTTTTTCTTCCTTCGCAGGAGTTGCCTTTTCTTTTTTCGAAGGCTTAGATTTCTTATCCTGGTCCTGGGCTTTTCCGCTTTCCGGTTTGGCTTCTTTTTTCGATACCGGTTTTGCTGCCGGTCTTTCCGCGGCGGTATCCTTTGATTCAGGTACGGCCCCTGTTTCTAATTCTTGCTTTTTATCTTTGCCCCCTTTTCTGCCCCGCCTGGTCCGCACCTTCTTTTCTCCCGTCTCCTTAATATAAACGTCATTAAAGTCAACCAATTCGATCATGCACATGGCAGCATTGTCACCCAGCCTCGAACCAGTCTTGATAATCCGCGTATACCCTCCCGGCCTGTCCATGATCCTGTCGGCGACTTCGTTGAAAAGAGTTTTTACCGATTCCTTATTTTGCAGGTAAGAAAAAACCATACGACGGGAATGGGTGGTATCATCCTTGGCTCTGGTTAATAATGGCTCGACGTATTTCCTTAGTTCCTTTGCCTTGGCCAGGGTGGTATTGATCCTTTTATGCAATATCAGAGAAGACGCCATGTTTGATAACAGGGATTTCCTGTGGGATGCAGTACGCCCCAGGTGGTTGATTTTTCTGCCGTGTCTCATTTTTCTCTACTCTTCGTCAAGTTTGTATTTTAAAAGGTCCATCCCAAAGGTCAGTCCCTTTTCGGCCACCAGCGCCTCAAGCTCAGCAAGCGATTTTTTACCGAAATTTCTGAATTTCATCATGTCTGAAATCTCGAGCTTAACCAGGTCGCCAAGCGATTTCACGTCGGCGGCTTTAAGACAATTGTAAGCCCGGACGGACAGATCGAGTTCGCTGAGCGGTGTTTTCAGGAGTTTCCTCATATGCAGTAATTCTTCATCAACTGCATCGGGCTCCTTGGAATCTGCGGTCTCAAGAATCATGGTCTGATCTGAAAACAGCATAAAGTGCTTGATCAGGATATTTGCCGCCCCCTTCAATGCCACTTCGGGATGAATTGAGCCGTCTGTTTCTATATCCAGCAAAAGCATTTCATAGTCGGTTTTCTGCTCAACCCTCGTATTCTCAATGCTGTACTTTACATTCTTGATAGGTGTAAATATCGCATCAACCGGAATGAAGCCGAAAATCTGCTCAACGGGCTTATTTTCTTCAGCAGGAACATATCCCCTGCCCTTTTCGATGGTCAATTCCATTTCGAAATCGGATTTCTCATCAAGGTGACAGATAACGAGCTCAGGATTAAGGATCTCAAACGAGGATGTATGCTTGATGATATCACCGGCTTTAAAGATCTTCTGTTTTTTAATCGGCACGGTAATTCTTGATTCTGCCGGGTCGCCGGTTTTCTTAAATCTCACCATTTTCAGGTTAAGGATTATTTCGGATACATCTTCCTTAACGCCCTCGATGGTTGAAAATTCATGCAATACCCCGGGGATCTTTATCCCGGTAATAGCATACCCTTCAAGGGAAGAAAGCAGGATTCTCCTGAATGCATTGCCGATGGTTACACCATACCCTTTTTCAAGCGGTTTAAAGGTGAACAGGCCTCTGAAATCATCAGCCTTTTCCATAACCACTTTTTCAGGCATTTGAAATGCTATAAATGACATATCGCTTATAAGTTCAATAATGTGTTACTTGGAATACAATTCGACGATTAACTGTTCCTGAATATTTTCAGGAATTTCCTGCCTGCCCGGCAGGTTTATATATCGCCCGACCATCAGGTTGTTATCCCATTCAATCCAGGGATATCTTTTCGACCTGGTTGCCAGGCTGTTCATAATTGCTTCCAGGGACCTTGATTTTTCCCGCACACCGATGAGATCTCCTGCTTTCAGGGTATAGGAAGGAATATTCTTTACTTCTCCGTTAACGGTGATATGTTTGTGGATCACAAGCTGTCTTGCCGCTCTCCGTGAAGGGGCAATCCCAAGCCGGTAAACCATATTATCGAGGCGGGATTCAAGAAGTTGCAGGAGCAATTCTCCCGTAATTCCGGTTTTATGAGAAGCTTTTTCAAAAATATTTCTGAATTGCCGCTCAAGAATGCCATAGATATATTTTGCTTTCTGTTTTTCCTGCAGCTGGACGGCGTAGTCAGACTGTTTCCTTCTCCGGCCTCTTCCATGCTGACCCGGCGGGTAATTCTTCTTTTGCAGGGCTTTGCTCGGCCCCATAATCGGCTCGCCGAATTTTCGTGATATTTTTGTTTTAGGTCCTGTATACCTGGCCATTCCTTATATTAAAATTTACGTTCTAAACTCTTCTTCTTTTGGGAGGCCTGCAGCCATTGTGTGGCAGAGGCGTCACGTCCTTTATGGCAATTATTTCAATTCCTGTATTCTGAATAGTCCTGATAGCCGATTCACGGCCGGCACCCGGTCCTTTTACGAAAACTTCAACTTTTCTTACTCCGAGGTCATACGCAGATTGGGCACAATTCTGGGCGGCCATCTGGGCCGCGTACGGTGTGTTTTTCTTTGATCCC
Organism: Cyclobacteriaceae bacterium; assembly: GCA_035292565.1. GTDB lineage: Bacteria > Bacteroidota > Bacteroidia > Cytophagales > Cyclobacteriaceae > DATDPY01. Next base: position 7,002 of record DATDPY010000475.1, read on the forward strand.
TTGAAACCCATCTTTCCTGCAGAAGCCCAGGCAACTACCTGGCCGCTGCTGTTAGTCATTGAAATGATGATATTGTTAAAAGTGGCTTTAATATGCGCTTGTCCGATGGGTTCCACCGTCACCATCCGTTTTTTAGCCTTATCTTTTCTTTTAGTTGTCGTCATTATTTAATCTTCTATTTGGTGGCTTTCTTCTTATTTGCTACGGTTTTTCTCTTTCCTTTCCTAGTCCTGGCGTTGGTTTTGGTTCTCTGTCCCCTGACCGGCAATCCTTTCCGGTGCCGCTGGCCGCGGTAGCAACCGATATCCAGAAGGCGTTTAATGCTGAGCTGATACTCGGATTTCAGAACACCTTCCACCTTAAAATTTTCTGCAATGATGGACCTGATTTTATTGGATTCTTCATCCGACCATTCGGAAACCTTTTTATCCCAGCTGATGCCTGCTCTTGTGAGGACTTTCTGGGCGGACCGGCGGCCTAACCCATAAATATAGGTCAGGGCAATTTCGCCTCTTTTATGATCCGGAATATCTACACCTTGAAAACGTGCCATAATTATCCTTGTCTTTGTTTATATCTTGGATTCTTCTTATTGATCACGTACAGCTTGCCCTTCCTGCGAACGATCTTGCATTCGCTACTTCTTTTCTTGATAGAAGCCTTTACTTTCATGACAATTTATTTATACCTGAATATTATTCTGCCCTTGGTAAGATCATACGGTGAGAGTTCAAGTCTCACCTTATCTCCCGGCAGGATCTTAATATAATGCATCCTCATTTTTCCGGAAATATGCGCAATCACCGTATGTCCGTTTTCCAGCTCCACTTTGAACATGGCATTGGATAATGCCTCGATTATCGTCCCGTCCTGTTCTATAGATGCCTGCTTGGCCATAATTTTTCTTCTGCTCGTTATGTTGCAACTGCAACATTCGACCTGCCTTTGATCTTTCCGGATTTCATCAGTCCCTCATAATGCCTCATCAGCAAATAACTTTCAATCTGCTGCAAGGTATCCAATACAACACCAACCATGATCAGAAGAGAGGTTCCGCCATAAAAGGCAGCAAACTGGGTTGTAACGCCAACAATCCCTGCGAAAGCAGGCATTATTGCAACAACCGACAACAGCAGGGATCCAGGCAGCGTTATCTTAGTCAATACACTGTCGATATATTCCGAGGTGGCTTTTCCGGGTTTAACTCCGGGTATAAAGCCTCCATTCCGTTTCATATCATCCGCAATCTGCGTCGGGTTAATGGTTATCGCG
>DATDPY010000476.1:0-4891 GCA_035292565.1 Cyclobacteriaceae bacterium
TGTCATTGCCGACCTGAGTGTCGTGGAATTCAACGTGCTCACCGGAGTACACAAGACTTCGAAGATAAGGAAGCTATTCAATATCAACCTGAGCGAATTTGAGATCCTGGGAAAAAATGCGATCCTGGGAGGATCGGTAAACCTAAAGCCTGCCGTCATACTATCATCCTTGGAAGAAAGCAAGACCCGGGTGCTGCCCGGATTTTATTTTGAAAGAAGCCAGCTTTTGCAGATCGAGGTGAATGATGAAGCAAGGACCATTAAAGTGCTGACCAAGGTGCAGTTTCCCGGAAGACGGAACCAGACGATAAACGTCAGGACATTTTCATCGGACGGGGAGATGACGGAGAATTCGAATTTGAGGCCGGATGATAAAGTAAGCCTGTTAACCGGGAGGATTGTCAATATTAACTCCAACGTCAGCCTGGTAGCCGGCACTTACGGGAACCGAAGGTCTGAATTTTCGAGGGGCATATTTCTGACCAGAATTGACGAAGGAGGTGATAAAACCGTTCTATATTATGATTACGGTGACCTTGAAAATTTTTTCAGCTACATGAAGGCAAGACGTCAGGAGAAGATCAAAGACAGGATTGAGCGGAAAAAGGTCAGGGGAAAAAGAGCGAAATTCTTCTACCGTCTCCTGGTACACGATGTGATCGAATATGGCGGTGCATTCGTACTCATTGGCGAAGCTTATTACCCGAGGTATAACAGCTATTCAAGCTCCGGGTACTGGCTTAACCCCTACTACCCGGGTCGTTATTCATATACGACTTTCGACGGTTATAAATACACGCATGCCATTGTGATAGGCTTCGATAATAAAGGCAGGATTCTTTGGAACAACAGTTTTGAAATAAAGGACGCGATCATGTATTCTCTGGAACCTCTGGTAGAAGTGAGCCTCAATGGGGACAATATTGTCCTTTTATATAATTATGAAAATGTGATCCGCAGCAAGATCGTGCAGGGAAGGGATGTGGTTGAAGGGAAAGAATTCAATGATATCAGCCTCAAGTTCCAGGATGATGAGGTGAGGAACAACGATTCTGATTTCGGAGGTTTGGAGCGATGGTACGACGACACTTTTTATGCATACGGGATCCAGAAGATCTGGAATGACAATGAGCCCGGGATAAAACAAAGCCGGGAAGTATTTTTCGTCAATAAAATAATATATCATTAAACCGTTGTAATTTAAGTTCGTAATTTTGATTTTTAATTACAGAGCTGACTTTCCGAAATGCAGAAAAAGTTATTATTAAGCAGCCAACAACTCGACCTCGCCATTACCAGGCTAAGCCACCAACTGATTGAAAATCATCGCGATTTTGAAAACACGGTGATCATCGGGCTCCAGCCCAGGGGGATCTATCCGGCTGCAAGGATCAAGTCGAAACTGGAACAGATCTTGAACCATGAGATCCCGATAGGATACCTCGACATCACCTTTTACCGGGACGATTTCCGCAGACGGGAAAAACCGGCGAAGGCCAACGCAACCAATATACCGTTCATCATCGAGGACAAGAAAGTGATTCTCATCGATGATGTTTTATTTACAGGAAGGAGCGTGCGTGCCGCCCTGGACGCCATGACGGCTTTTGGACGACCTGAGCTTGTGGAATTACTGGTCCTCATCAACCGAAAATATACAAGGAACCTGCCGATTGAGCCCAATTATACCGGGAAAAACGTAAATACCCTGTCTACACAGCGGGTCTTTGTGGAATGGACAGAGACCGGGGCAAAGAGCGACAGCATATGGCTTGGAAATAAACCTAATTCATAATGGCAGAGTTAAGCGTTAACCACCTGCTCGGTATCCGGGATCTGACTAAAAGCGATATTGAGCTGATTTTTGAAACTGCCGATTATTTCAAGGAAGTGATCAATCGACCCATAAAAAAGGTTCCTTCCCTCCGGGATATTACCATTGCCAACGTCTTTTTCGAGAATTCAACCAGGACAAGGATTTCATTCGAACTTGCTGAAAAAAGGCTATCGGCGGATGTCATCAATTTTTCTTCATCGGCGAGTTCGGTAAAGAAAGGTGAAACCCTGTTGGACACAATCAACAACATCCTTGCCATGAAGGTGGACATGATCGTGATGCGTCATTCAAGTCCCGGGGCCCCGCATTTCCTGGCAAAGCATATCCAGGCAAACGTAATCAATGCCGGCGACGGGACACATGAGCACCCTACTCAGGCGCTACTCGATCTTTATTCAATCAGGGAAAAGCTTGGAAAAATAAGGGGTGTAAAAGTGGCCATAATCGGCGATATCCTCCATTCGAGAGTCGCCCTCTCGAATATATATGCTTTGAAGAAGATGGGGGCGGAAATCATGGTTTGCGGTCCAAATACACTAATCCCGAAATTCATGCACGAAATGGGAGTAACCGTTGAGCTAGACCTTAAAAAAGCCCTGCGCTGGTGCGATGTGGCCAATGTCCTCAGGATACAACTGGAACGCCAGCAGGTCAAATATTTCCCCTCTTTGCGTGAATATGCCCTGTATTTCGGGATAAATAAAAAATTGCTGGAAGAAATCGGCAAATCTCTGGTTATCATGCATCCCGGGCCGATCAACCGTGGGGTTGAATTGCACAGCGATGTAGCCGATTCCCCTGCTGCCATCATTCTCGACCAGGTGGAAAATGGGGTGGCCGTGAGAATGGCTGTACTTTACCTTCTGGCTGCGAAAACGAACCCGTCGGCCCCGAAATAACTCTAAGTAAAATGGTACTTTATTTTGATTATTTAATATTTTTCCTCAATTTCGAAAATTGATAATACGAAGTATTTTTTTAAATTTGGTCTTGATAAAGGGAGTGGAATTAATAAACCTAATTTAATATAATCATGAGCAATCAAGCTTATTTGAATTTCCTGGAGATGTGGGATAAGGTAATGATGATCGGTTTCGTCACCCTCATCGCTGCCGCGATCCTTGTTTATATCTTTCACCGCATCAGGCAGGCGTCGATCAAGGATTTAAAAGAGAAGCACGACTACCTGGCTGAAAAGGATATAAAAATGCAAATGACGAGCATATGGCTAATTTCCATCGGCATTTGGTTCATCCTCAATACCACGGCCCCCGAGACAATGAAAATACACTATGTATGGTTTATTGTACGGATGTTCATTACCTTCTGTATTACCACGCTAATCATTTATATCTCTTACCTGCTGTATAAATATTCATACCCTGGAACTCTTGATAAGAAATTAAAGTTGCTCAGGTATAAACCCCGTATCTCATCCACAGGAGGATCAATGCGGCTGTTGAGCGAGGAAGAAGAAGACGTTCACCTCGATGAAGGTATGCAGGCTGAAGAACTTGTATTTTCCGTCGATTATGATGTATGGGTTGATGAAAAAACCGGGGAGGTTAAAATTGAGAAATATGCCGGGCGTCTTGCCGCCAATAAATGTAATACCTGCGGATTCTACACAATGAAGCTGATCAATGAAGAAGTGGTGGAACCTGCAACCCACGAGACCGATGGCGAGCTAGCGCAATATTTTGAATGCACCTATTGCAAAGCTAAGAGGACAAAAACTAAGAAAATCGCGAAGTTAAGGCCCGATCAGGAAATGGTACTTCCTGAAAAGATGAAATTCAAGGGCGGGAAAAAGATTGAAACCATCAAGCTCCAGGTCCACATGACCGACGGCACTTCGAAGGATTACGAATTTCAGAATGCTGAGCAGACCAACAAGTTTTTGTCACAGTTCGAGAAAGAGCTAAAATCGGAAAACGCCCTTTTTGAAGGATAAATCAATATTCATCATTTTCAAAAAAGGCAGCTTTGAGCTGCCTTTTTTGTTTATAATGTCTTTTAAAATTGGAAATCCTTGAAAATAATTCAATTAAAAAATTTAATTAGGGAGCTAATATCATTCGTTTTCCCGGATATTCATTTTAGTTCAGCTTTCGCTTTTATAATTTCTCCCATTGCCGGGGTAGTCCCTATTGAGCTTACAATCGATTACCAAATTTCATAATCAAATAAATATAACCATGGGAACCCTGTTTTAGGGTGTCTCAAAAGACATCGTCGATCTCCTGTACGGCGGGACTATGGGAAATCCTGGCTTTTCTCTTGTGACCGGCCGAATACCAGGCAAGGTAGAACAGCGATAAAAATGAAATGATTGCAGCGCTAAGAAAGGTAATAAAAAAATGCTCCGGGTTATTGGAAAATATATAACCGCCGGCCAATGCACCAATTCCGATACCGGCCTCCATGGCAATAAAGCTTGTTGCCAATCCTTTCCCCCTGGTATTTTCATCCACAAGATCAATCGTCCAGGCGAATGCTGTCGGGGTATTAATACCCAGGCCCAGGCCGTAGATGCCTGCCGCCAGGTAGAAAAGGAGGCGCGAATCAGCGAAAGCCGTCAGCAACAATGCTGCGCTGATCAAAACGGCAGACAAGACCAGCACGGGGATGCGGCCGAATTTATCGGAAGCTTTTCCTCCAAGTATCCTGATCATCAGCGAAGTAACGGTGAATATTGCGAAAAACAAACCCTTGTTGGTTATGCCCAGGTGGCGGCTCAAATCGGGTATCACGGTCAATATGACCCCATAGGCAAATGTGTTGAGAAGGACAACGACTGCAGCAGGAAAAACAGCCGGTTCGAGCAGGTCCGATCTTGAGATCCTGAATACGCTAAGGTTGAGAGGCTCCCGCTTCTGAAGCGTTTCCTTCATACCCAGGATGACAATGACTGACGCCAGGGCGAATAAGGATGAAACAAAAAACATGGTATTCATGGAAAAACGATCGGCCAGCAAGCTTCCGAGCACAGGTCCCGATGCTGTTCCGATAGATCCAAAAAATCCCTGTACACCCATGGCCTCACCTCTCCTT
>DATDPY010000477.1:0-8273 GCA_035292565.1 Cyclobacteriaceae bacterium
TCAGTCAATTTGTAAGCAACACGGTCAGGACCAAGGAATTTTATTCCATCCGGGAATGGGAAACCAAGGACAAGGAATTTTCAGGCTATGTGCAGGAATGTTATCCTTTGCTGGACACCACTTTTTATCTGGATGACAAACAGCGGTTTTGGAGCGACGCGCTCCGTTATTATTTCAAAAGATATGACAACCGGGTAACGACGGAACTATTCAACAATAAAAACCCTAATTCGGTCATTCTGCAAGCTCAGATCAGGGCCATTTGGGCCAATCCCGATGAAGCGTTCACCCGGATTTTTCAGGAAATGACAGGATTAAAATTTGACGATGCCCTGAAGGCAGCGAGGGATTCCATTGCAGCTGAAGATCAATAGGAAAGTACCCATGTATGACGTCATCCTGAGTTTTATTACCGCATTTTCACTTACCTACCTGGTCATTCCCAGCATCATCCGGGTAGCCAAATCAAAACATATTTATGACGAACCGGACGACCTCCGCCGGTCCCATGATTCTCCCGTGCCCCGGCTCGGAGGCATTGCCATTTTTGCCGGAGTGATTTTGTCGGTCACCCTTTGGACGCCTTTCCAGGTATTTGCCGGCCTTCAGTATATCCTTTGCGCCCTGGTCATCATCTTTCTCGTAGGTTTTCACGATGACATCCAACCGGTATCGGCCGTCTATAAAATGACAGGACAGATCCTGGCGGCTTTTATCCTGGTATTTAAGGCCGATATCAAACTGACCAGCCTGTACGGGATTTTTGGTATTTACCAGTTGCCGGAGGTGGCCTCCATCGCGTTGAGCATTTTTACCATCATCGTGATCATCAATGCGTTTAACCTGATCGATGGCATCAATGGACTATCGGGAAGCATCTCTGCGCTGATTTCCCTCACCCTGGGCATTTGGTATTTACTGATCAACCGCCTGGAAATTGCGGTGCTGGCTTTTTCCCTTGCGGGTGCGGTCATCGCATTCCTGAAATATAATTTTACTCCAGCCAGGATTTTTATGGGGGATACCGGCTCCCTGCTCATCGGGCTGGTTTGTTCGACGCTGACCATTAAATTCATCGAATTACACCGCGAGCTGACCGATTCTGTTTATTCATTCAAAGCGGTCCCTGCGGTCGCGATTGGTATCCTGATCCTGCCTTTATTCGATACCCTGCGGGTTTTCACCATGCGAATCCTGAGGGGCCGCTCACCCATGAGCCCCGACCGAAACCATATCCATCACCTGCTCATTGATTCCGGCCTCAATCATATGCAGGCAACGGGCATCCTGGTGGCCGTCAACCTCCTTTTTATATTTATGGTCTGGTCATTACAGGAAATCGGCACCCTCAACCTTCTGCTGGTGATTCTCGCCTTTGCAACACTACTGAGCGGCATGTTGTTTCTGATCGCCCGTAAAAGAAGGTTGGGCAAATAGCCTTTATTGTACTTCAGTCGAAAATTCATGTTCTTCGAATAAAGTATAGTTTTGCAGCCATGAATGGGAGGGCTTGTTTTGCGATCATCACGTTATTGTTTTTTGTTTTTCCGGCGGCCGCCCAATCCGGCCTTCGGTGCGACGGCACCCGTTATCTCCAGCCGGTTTTTGACTCGGTCAATGTCACCACCGTACAGTTTGGGAAAAACAAAGGACCGGCCGGAGACAGTATATCCCTCAGGATGGATGTTTACCAGCCGGCCGGCGATCCTGCTGCGGCCAGGCCGGCCCTCGTCCTGGCTTTCGGAGGGGTCTTTATCTCTGGCGACCGGACCCAGCTTCGACCACTGGCCCTGGAATTTGCCCGGAGAGGTTATGTCGTTTCCTGCATCGATTACCGGATCTGGCCCATTTTTATTTTAGGATTCCCGGATTCGGCGGATATCGTGGATGTCTCCATGAAGGCTTTGGGCGACATGCGGGCAGCCGTGCGTTTTATGAAGTCGAAAGCGGATCAATTCAGGATCGATACCAGCCTGGTTTTCGTCGGGGGAGCTTCTTCGGGATCCATTACCGCTATGACCATGGCCTATATGGATCCATCTGATGAATTGCCGGCTTATCTGCAGGAAGCCATTGAACTCAACGGCGGACTGGAAGGCAGCAGCAATAACTCGACGCTTTCAAACAGCAGCAAAGTCAGGGGAGTGATCAATCTTTCAGGGGGTTTGCTTGATCTTTCCTGGCTGGATGAGGGTGAGCCGGTACTTGCCAGTATGCATGGCACGGCCGACGACCTGGTACCTTATGGATATGGCCTTGCAGCAGGCCTGGTATACCTCAATGGAAGCAACCTGATCCATCCCGCTCTGGAGTCAAAAAACATCAAAAATGTCCTCATTTCCGTACCGGGTGGAGGACATTCCAATATTTATTCGGATCCCCAATACCTGTCGTATGCCGACAGCCTGATTCACGAGGCAGCACGCCTGTTTTATCCCATTGTGTGCAACGAAATCAGCACCCGCTTCAGAGAACAAGATATCCAGGCCACCGGATTTTTTCCCAATCCGGCAACCGACCATTTTCAACTGATACTGAAAGACAACAGGCCCCCGAAAACCATCAGGCTGACGGATGCCCTGGGCCGCATGATCGAATTTCCCGGGACCCGGAGCCGAATTGATTTCCCTCCAGGGCGGTTTTCACCCGGGCTTTATGTCCTGGAACTGATTTATGAAGGAAACCGGAGGGAAAGGGGAAAGGTGGTGATCCGGTGAGCCGGCTGGCCTGGGTTGGCAGGGTCATAGAGCTTTCGCCGGAATTTGCATCCAGCGTCTTTTAAGATGAAATAGGATATATGGGGTAACTCGTATAAATTTGGCACAAATTTATACGAAAGGTGTTGTTATTCCTGTCTAAGTCCCTAATTAACATTATTTGCTGATGAATAATCTATCTGAACATACTTTCCATATCCCGGTCATGGGATTGGGGTTTACCATTGACACTCCTGTAAAAGTTGCACGATTTGGCATATCGTCAGTTGTTTCAATTATCCAGGATGAGTTGGTTGAACAGATGCGAGAATTTTATTGTAAAAAATCAGGTGAGAAATATGTACCTATTCCTAAAGACGATATTGACCATCGGGCAAAACGAGTAACTGCTTATCTCGATTTAATTCAACGTCTTATTGACAAGCAGGTGGAAGAAATGAAAAAAGAACCTTTTGAAGAAGGCAAGGATATCGTAAAATATTTTCAACTGCTTCCCGATAGCTCCCCCGTCAAACAGCTTTATTGGGAAATGACTAAAATGGATGGAGAAGCCAAGGAGTCTTTGCAAGAACAATTAAGATTTAAAATTACTCCGGGGTTTATTGACGTTAATATTATGACCAAAATAGACAATCAGAATTACTCTAAAAACAATGAACTTCTTCCCGTAGAATATTCTGATGCATTGTCTGTTTTTAGAGGATTTGCTAACAGCCAATTATCCTCGTCTATTGTTTTTTCAGCCGGTCTTAATCCGCGTTTATTTGCTTACGTAGAAAATTTCAGGGATTTTTTCCCTGATGCATATGGGAATATCATTAAAAAAACCATATTGAAAGTAAGCGATTACAGATCAGCGCTGATACAAGGGAAGTTTCTGGCAAAAAAGGGATTATGGGTTTCGGAGTTTCGGATTGAATCAGGATTGAATTGTGGGGGACATGCATTTCCAACGGAAGGATATTTGCTTGGGCCGATATTGGAGGAATTTAAAGCTAAAAGAAATCAATTAACGTCAGAGCTTCTGGAATTATGTAATAAGGCGTTATACCAAAAAAACTATAAAACCTTACCGGATTCATCCTCTATTCGAATAACCGCGCAGGGAGGGATCGGAACTGCCAAGGAAGATAAATTTTTAAGAGAGTATTACTGCATAGATGGAACTGGATGGGGAAGCCCGTTTTTATTGGTGCCGGAAGCCACTAATGTTGACAACGAAACATTGGATCAGCTTGTCAATGCTTCAAAGGAAGACTACTATTTAAGTTATGCTTCTCCGCTTGGCATTCCTTTTAACAATTTTCGGAAAAGTTCATCAGAGGAGCAGAGAAAAATAAGAATAGAAAAAAACAGGCCAGGAAGTCCTTGTTATAAGAAACACCTGACATTTAATACTGAATATACTGAAAAGTCAATTTGTACTGCATCACGAGAATATCAAAACCTGAAATTAATAGAGTTGATCGGGTCTTATTCTGAACAGAAGCTATCAAAAGCCGAATTCAGGAAACAGTCTGAAGAAATCACTGAAAAAGATTGCCTGTGTGAGGGGTTGGCTACCACAGCCTTGCTGAAAAACAATATTCCTGTTCATCATCGGCTTAAAGCCGTGACGATCTGTCCCGGTCCCAATCTTGCCTATTTTTCAAGAGTATGTTCATTGGAAGAGATGGTAGGGCATATATACGGTCGTTTAAATGTTCTCAATTCCACTTATCGCTCTCATACTTTTATCAATGAATTGAAAATGTATGTTGATTATCTCCGGGATGAGGTACAAAAGAATATCGAATCGCTGACCGAGAAGCAGACAAAATATTTTTCTTCGTTTAAAGCCAATCTTTTGCAAGGAATCGAATATTATAGTCATCTCATTCCAAAGATGAGCTATGAGGCAGAAGAGTTCAAAAACAAAATGAAAGAAGAAATAGCACTATTGCAAAACAGTTTGGACAGTTTGTATTTTGCCAAGGGAACGTCAGCGCTGTAACAAATACATGGTACTCAGGCGAATCAGACCCGGAGCCGCATTGATTTTCCTCCCGGGCAGTTTTCACCCGGGCTATATGTCCTGGAACTGATTTATGAGGGAAACCGGAGGGAAAGGGGCAAGGTGCTGATCCGGTGAGCCGGCTTCGTCCTGCGTGGTGAGAGGTTAACAGCGACACAGAAAGGAAAGGTGAATAATCCAGAAATAAAAAGAGTAACGATTAACGACATTGACCAACTGCAAAAAATTGGCAGGAAAACTTTTTATGAAACATTTTCTTCGGTGAACACCGAAGAAAATATGAAAAAATATTTGAATGAAGAGTTTTCTCTTGAAAAGCTAACTGCTGAAATTAACAACCAAGACTCTGAATTTTATTTTGCGACGCTTGACAATAAGGTCATAGGATACTTAAAACTAAACTTTGGACCATCGCAGACAGAATTAAAAGACGGCAAATCCCTTGAAATTGAACGGATATACTTGTTAAAAGAATTTCAAGGAAAAAACGTAGGACAATTACTTTACGACAAAGTCATCCAAATTTCAAGACAGAAAAATGTCGACTATGTTTGGTTGGGGGTTTGGGAAGAAAATCCGAGAGCGATAAATTTTTATAAAAAAAATGGTTTTATGGAGTTTGACAAACACATTTTTAAATTGGGCAATGACGAGCAGACCGACATCATGATGAAGCTAAAATTGAGAGACGGATGAGCATGAATAGGCAATGATTCACATACAGGTTATGGTTCAACCTTGATAACGTTTTCTCATTGGAATTTGACCACAGATGCTGTAATGATTTCAATTCAAATTTTTGTTTTTGCAAAACGGTTTACTCGGTTATTTTCAAATTAGTGAAATATCCTTCCGTTCCAATGTCAACAAACAAACCAATACCACCGGAATGATTGGCGCCTAACTTCAGATCATTGACGATCAGGGAGGGCTCCTTATTATCATTAAGAAAGAGCTTTGCCTGAGTTCCATATACAACGATTTTTATTTTAATCCATTCGTTCAGGCCCATATCGGCATAGGATTCGTATTTCTCAGGGGACTCCTTCCTTAGCCGCGGAAATTTATAATCGGGAAAGGAAAAATACTGGATGGAATGATTTCGTCTCACCTGATCATCAGCCCGTCCGTTGGTGGGGCGGATGTAAATGCATTCGAATTTTGAATTATCTTCATTTATATGGAACGCCAGGCCGAAGTTTACTGAGTATGTTAACTTCGAGGGTACCGTCCTTGAACAGCACATCCTTAAGCTTGACAAAGGTGGGCTCATCCACTTCCTTTATCTCCTCGCCTTTTACCACTTGCACGGAATTTTTGCCTTCCAGTGTTACAAGAGACATGCACACCCCTATGGCCTCGAGTTTTTCCTGTTTTAACTTCAAGGTTTGGGCGAAAATATTGTTCAAAAAAAGAAAAGTTAATGTGAATACAACTGCTGTTAGATTCCTCATGATTTCATTTTTTAAGCAAATTTTCCAGCTCAGATGCTGGTATACAAGAGCATCATTTTATAAACAAACCAGCTCCAAGATTTGCGCCAATCGAACCGGGTTTCAAATGAAGATAGTCTCGTTTCGTTTGATCTTCTTCCAGCTTGATAAGGCCTTCTTTCATGATGATAACCCCTTCGCCAAGTATCAGTTTCTTAGAGTCGGCTTTGACTCCAAAATCTCGCGGGCCGCCACCTTTGTTCACCAACTCATTGTAACCGATCACCATGGAGTTTGACAGATTGAAAGCGTTTTTTTCTTCCCTGTTCAATACCCAAAATACGTTTGCATTGGCCACTACATTATTGTAATATCTAAAATCTTCAGCAGCGGACCATGTCCACACGGCAGCGCCATAATTTCCCACCACCAGGTTGTGGTGCATTTCGCATCGCTCTGCAGGACGGTCGGAATACCAATAGACAACTGCATCCTTGACATTATAGAAAACACAGTGGTCAACCACGACCCCATGGCCGCTTGCCAGAATTGCCAAATGATTAGGAATGGCGTGCTTATCTCCAAGAAATAGACATTGCGTGACTCTCAGATCGTCAAGGTCACGACCTTCCCGGACAATGGGGTAGTTTCTTCTGACATAACCATTTTCGGGTCGCTCATGAACCGGCGTTCCCAGAACTCTCAATCCCTGAATGGTAACATGGTTAGTTTCAATTTGAATGCCATAAGAGGCCCCTTTTAAAGGGTCTTCATTGCCGTAAGGTTTGAAATTGAGGGGCATAGTCGATACAATCACCGGCATCTTTCCAGGATGCCATTCTTCGTCATCTGGTAAAATCTCAGCTCTTATGGTCAGCCGTTTCTCCTGGGTAAAATGCCAATTAACGGGGTGGAAAGTAACCGTTGCATCAAGTCCATAAATGCCGTCTGACAAAAGGAGAGTAACGGCTCCTTTTCCGTTAGCCTGATTGACCCTGCGGGCTGCCTCATACAAAGATTTGATTGGATTTTCTTTAGTGCCTGAATTTATATTGTTTCCATACTCAGGTTGAATATATAGGTTACCGTCATTGGGTATTTGTCCAAATATAAGTATTGGAATGAGTGCTGCGATAGAGGCCAGTGTTGCGACAAGCACCTTAGCGTGATTTCTTGCTTTCATAAAAAGTTGGCTTTATAAGGAGAATGCCATATAGAATTCTCATGGCTTGAAAGTGAAGTTAATTCTATTTAGCTTTGTTGTACATGTAGCGGGCAATTTTCCATTCGCCTTTTTGCTTCTCGAAAACAAACAACTCCCTGTTTTCATCCTCTGCAGTTTGTCCTTTGGACTTGATCACAAAAGATCCTTTAGATGTTGAACGCGCAAAAGCAGTACTTCCACTCACTTGAATTTCAAGCACAGTGAACTTTAGTGTATATGTGAAATTGCTGAATACATCATCACCATGTTGCAGAGCAAACTGTTTTTTCAGAAACAGGTGTGGATGAAACCTCACCTTGACCAAATCCTGCTCCTCCTGGCTCAGGGGAATAAGTTTGTTGAAATAATCAAGCAGGGGTTGAGCGGGCACCGTACTGGAATTGATATCCATTCCGTAGTCAATCTAAGGCATTTTTTCAAAGATAAACAGGAAAAGTAAAATTTGCAGTAAGCAGGGTTATGCAAGGGGCAAATCAAAATGTCGCAAACAAAACAATCGTTAAGTTGAAGCTTAGCTTCGGCGCTACCTTATTTAAAGTCTTTACCAATTGATACATTACAAAGTCGGAGCTCAGCTCCTCCCGAACATTGGGCGCACGGAAGGTTGGAGTCCAGGGAGAATACTCATTTTAAATAAAAAGCAGCCTTGGGTTTCCATTTCAAGGCCTATTACATCAGCTCCTTTTTATAGGTCCTCCTCCTTTTATGCTGCCGGTATTCATACCCTTTCCAGAGCAGCTGAACCTGGACATTGGTTTCCAGCTCGGGATTGGACTCCACTTTTTTAATACCATATTTTACCGCGCTCCTGGTGATTTCATAAAAAATGGTGGCGTGTATCCCCTTGTTGCGCCAGGCGGGATCCGTGCCAATCAGATACAGAT